>DVHR01000074.1 GCA_018711925.1 Candidatus Coprenecus pullicola | reverse complement strand
TAGAGGTGCAAAGCACGGTCGACGAACTGAAAGACGGGACTGACGCCCTGTTGGAATATGTACTGGAACTGGCAAAATAAAATGCACTCACAGCACCTCCGCAAGATACCGCCGCGTGACAGAGCGCGGCTTCTCCTCTATCACCGTACCGGCGAAATACCGGGATGCCGCCCGCACCTACCTCGTCGCAGCCCTCAGTGCCCTGGCCTCCCTCGTCTACTACCTCGGGTTCCGGCAGAACGAATAATTGACGTTTTTAAAAGCATACAATTTTTTAAAAACGTATAAATTTGATATAAGGCGGCTTCGGCTGCCTTTATTTTTTGTAGCTTTGCTTCGTGTCAACTTTTAAAGCAGACGGATTATGAAGAATGTGAAAGAAGAAAAGAACGGACAGGTTCAGGAGCAGTTAATCCAGCACGATTCAACTTACAATGCAGATGCCGGAAAGAAGAGGAAAGTCAGCAAGACTTGGGAGGCTGCTATGCGGTATAAAGGCAGCGTGATAGTTCTTGACCGGACACTTTACGAACGATGAGATACCTCATAGACACAAATATCATTGTCTACATCATCAGCGACCCTGATTCCCTGGACAATGATGTTAAGGCAATCATATCCGATCCTGATAACACACTATATACAAGTGCGGAATCTGCAAAGGAGCTGGTCATAGCATACAGAAATAAAGGATTGCTGACGAAACGATGGGAAAAAGCCGAGGATATGCTGAATTCGATTGAAGACGAGTACGGCATATACATCAGACCGATCAACCGCGAGCACATCCACACCTATGCAAGACTCAGCCTCAACACACGGCAGGACCACAGAGACCCATCTGACCACGTCATCATCTCCCACGCCATAACAGAACACATGCCGCTAATCTCCAGCGACACCAGTTTTGGCTACTACCGAGCCCAAGGGCTTGATTTCATCTACAACAAGCGATAACTGCGGCAACTACAGATACCGCCGCGTGACGGAGCGCGGCTCGGACATCACTCCGAAGGGTACCCCGCTGTAGAGCAGCTCGCCGCCTGAGCCGCCGCCGTAGGGACCGAGCTCAATGAGCCAGTCGGCGGACTTTATCAGGCCTGTGTTGTGCTCCACGAGGATGACGGTGTTGCCGGCTGAGACCATCGAGCGGAACAGCCGGGTGATGTGCTCCACATCCTTGAAATGCAGGCCATCGGTAGGCTCGTCGAGGATGAATATCCTGCGGCTCTGGCCGAGACGGGAAGCGAGTTTCATGCGCTGAAGCTCCCCTCCTGAGAGAGTAGACAGGGCTTGATTGAGATGCAGGTACACAAGTCCGACATCCATCAGGGGACGCAGCTTCTCCTCTATCACCGTACCGGCGAAATACCGGGAGGCCGCCCGCACCGTCATGTCCATGACCTGGGCGATATTGTACTCCCCGCGGATTCTGTACTGCAGGGCCTCCGGCGAATAGCGCAGACCACCGCAGGCCTCGCAGACCGTCTCCACCGAATCCATGAAGGCCATTTCGGAGACTATCACCCCTTTGCCGCCGCAGACCGGACAGCCTCCCTTCGAGTTGAACGCAAACCAGTCGGCACTGACCTTGTTCTCCTTGGCAAATATTTTCCTTATATCGTCGGCCACTCCCATATAGGTCGCGGGCGTGGAGCGGAGACTGGCCCCGATATTTTTCTGGCTGATGTACTCTATGTCATCCTGCTGCGGGCAGCTGTCCATCAGGCACTGGATCAGAGAGCTTTTGCCCGATCCGGCTACTCCCGCCACGACCGTAAGCACCCCGAGAGGGAAATCCACCGTGATTCCCTTCAGATTGTGCAGACGGGCATTCTCCACCCTAAGCCATCCGGCAGGTTCCAGCGGAGCAGGGTTGAACTCCCGGTCCGCCTCCAGCATACGCCCCGTGTCCGTACCGCTCGCCACCAGCCCCTCCAGCGGTCCCTCGTACATTATCCGGCCCCCTTCCATTCCGGCTCCCGGCCCCATGTCCACGATGTGGTCGGCGATGCGGATCATCTCCCGGTGGTGCTCCACGAGCAGGACGGTATTGCCGTGGTCCCGGAGCTTGCGGACCGAGTTCTTCAGCAGGGCGATATCATGGTTGTGCAGGCCGACACTGGGCTCGTCGAGGATGTAGAGCAGGTCGGACAGGGAGGAATTGATGTATTTTGCAATCTTGCACCGCTGGGCCTCGCCTCCGGACAGGGTTCCCACGGCCCGGTCCAGGGTCAGGTAGCCTAAGCCGATCTCCTCCAGTGCATCGAGCCGGCTCAGGACTGCCTGCCGGATATCCTGGGCCAACGGACCGGCCAGCATGCTGCCGGGCACCGGAGTGCGCATCCATTCCGCCAGTTCCGAAACGGACATGGCCGTCACCTCAGCGATATTCTTTCCGTCAATGCGGCAGGAAAGCACCTTGGGATTGAGGCGGGTGCCTCCGCAGTCAGGACAGACTCCGGTACGCAGCATGGGATCGAGGACCTTGCGGTGCAGCAGGCCTTCCTCCGAATTGATGATGCTGCGGTACATCCTCGGCACCAGGCCCTCGTATTTCGCGGTCTTAGGCCAGTTGGAGGGAGGGTTCTTCAGACGTATCTGCGGCGAATACAGGAACAGGTCCAGCTCCTCGGGAGTGTAGTCCCGTATCTTCTTGTCCAGGTCGAACAGACCGCTGTGGGCATAGCGTATCCACCTCCAGCCGCCCTTGTGGAATGCGATGTAGTGTATCGTGTCCTCGTCATTGAGGCTCTTGCCGAAGTCCACCAATTTGTGGATGTCCAGCTCCCGTATCTCCCCCAAGCCGGAGCACCGCGGACAGCTGCCCTGGGGATGGTTGAAGGAAAATGTGTCGGAATATCCCACAAAAGGCTGCCCGACGCGGGAGAACAGCAGTCTCAGCAGCGGGTGGATATCGGTGTAAGTAGCTACTGTCGAGCGGGAGTTGGAGGCAGGTTTCTTCTGGTCAATGACAATGGCCACCGGCAGGTTGTCAATGCTGCCCACGTGCGGACGGCCGTACTTGGGCAGGTACTGCTGCACGAATGAGGGGAATGTGTCGTTCAGTTCCCTGCGTGACCTGGCTGCAATGGTATCCAGCACCAGCGAGGACTTGCCTGAGCCCGACACCCCGGTGAAGACCGTTATCTTATACTTCGGGATACGCAGCGAGACATGCTGCAGGTTGTTCTCGTACGCATCATTGATCGTTATGTATTCTCTGTCTGTCATATATCTTATTTCCAAATGGTCAGTCCTCATTTCCTTTTTCGTCCCATTCCACTTCTCGTCCTGCCCCTTCCACCCATGCACCACAACGGCAGCAAATCGCGGGATCCGGTGCCGCTGTGGTATGCCTGATTCAGCATACCATGCCCTGCAGGCCTGTGGCTGCACCTATGCTGCCATCAGGGAGTGCTGCCTCCTGGAGGTACGCGCTTCGCGCTATCCCTCCCACACCTGCGGCGCGGGCCCCTCCCGTTCACGAAGCCACGGGCGGCTACGCCACCAGGAGGCAGCACTCCCTGATGGCCCGGAGCATTATTCACCCAGACTGTTATTTCCAGTTCAATACTTTCTCTACGATTTCTCCGACAGTGGAACAGAAGCAGGGAATGGCGGCATCGGCCTCTGACATGAAGCCACGGGAAGCCATTGTGGTAAAAAGCTCACGCAGAGAATCGTAGTATCCGTCCGTATTGAGAATGAACACTGGTTTGGAGTGCTCGCACAACTGCCGGCCCAACAGCCAGCAGAAGAGTTCATGCATAGTTCCCCAGCTGCCCGGCAGCACGATGCAGGCCTGACTCAGTTCGGTCATCTTCGCCACGCGGGAAGCCAGGTCCGGAGTCTCGACCATCTCAGCAAGCCCCTGTGCCCTCACTTCTATCCGGCGGTCCCGGGACTCCTTCTTGCCCTTGAAATTCTTCGGGAACACTCCCGTAACCTTTCCACCGGCCTCGATTGCCGCCGAGGCCATCGTCCACATTGTTCCCACCGAAGCACCGCCGTAGATTATCTCCACTCCGGCCTGAGCCAGACGGCGTCCGAGCTCAGCGGCATTGTCCGCATACACCGGAGAATTGCCGGAAGCAGAACCTAAATACACCACCACTTTATTCAATACCATAAAGCAAGTATTTAATTTACAATTCACTAATTATCAGCGCATTAATGTTTCACGCCGTACTCTATGGCCTTAAAAAAAGCACCATAGGGCAGCCCATGTATTTGCAACCGCCTAATCATCAGCCGGTAACATAATCAGCACATGCTTCATACCGGCAAACAACACTCCACGCCATCATTCCGAAATCACCCCGCTGCCGAGCATCTCCAGATCCTCCGGAGCGTACCAGACCGCGAACTGCCCGGGGGTTATGCCCCTCTGAGGCTGGTCGAAGACAATGTACATCCCGCCGTCGAGGCAGTAAAGGGATGCCTGCTGCAGGGGCTGGCGGTAGCGTATCCGGACCAGATAGCGACGCACCTCCCCGGGGGACATCCGGAGGTCGCGACGGATCCAGTGTACCTCGTCCGCATTTATCTTCAAGGCACGGCGCATCAAACCGGGATGCTCATGTCCCTCCCCTACGTATATCGTATTGGTCTGGACAGAGGTGTCGAGGACAAATATAGGCTCCCGGTGCCCTCCGATATTCAAGCCCTTGCGCTGCCCGATGGTATAGTACTGCGCCCCGATGTGAGTCCCTATTTTCTTCCCGTCGCTCTCCTTATAGTGGTACGCCCTCGCCAGAGCCTTCACCTCATCCGGCGGCAGCTGACAGAATCCTCCACCTGCTTCAGGCACAGCCGCACCATCCCACGAGTCATTTCCACAGCCACCTGAAGAGACCGCATAGCCCGGATATTCCTTCAGGAGACTACCGTAGAAATCCGGAAAAATCTCCACCACATTGCCCTCTCTCGCAGCGAGTTTCTGCTGCAGGAACACCGGCAGGTCCACCTTGCCCACGAAGCAGATGCCCTGCGAGTCCTTCTTCTCCGCGCTGGGCAGCCCGGCCTCACGAGCCAGCCTGCGTACCTCCGGCTTGACGATATCCCCTATCGGGAAAAGCGCGGGAGCCAGCTGCTCCTGGGTCAGCTGACAGAGAAAATAGCTCTGGTCCTTGTTGCCGTCCGTCCCGGCCAGTATCCGGTATACAGGCCGACCGTCCGGACCATCCGTCACATCCTTGCGGCAATAGTGCCCGGTAGCCACATAGTCAGCCCCGAGATCCCTCGCCGCCTTCAGAAAAGCGTCGAACTTGATCCGGCTGTTGCACACCACATCCGGATTGGGAGTACGGCCCTTGGCATATTCAGAGAACATATAGTCCACCACCTGATGCCGGTAAGTATCCGACAAGTCGATGAACTCGAAGGGTATGCCTATCTTCCGGGCCACCATCTCGGCCACCTTGCGGTCCTCCTCCCACTCACATTCCCCGTGCAGGGTCCCGGTGATATCGTGCCAGTTCTGCATGAACAGTGCGAACACATCGTACCCGGCCTGCCTGAGCAGCAGCGCAGCCACCGACGAATCCACTCCGCCGGAAAGCCCTACGGCAATTCTCTTTCCCCGAAGATTCTCTTTTATTTCCATTCCAGACATCGTTCCTAACATTGGATTTTCAAAAATTCTGCGCAAAAGTAAGAAATCTTGGCGAAAATTTATATCTTTGCAGCCGGGTAAGTCTTACACGACCAGCTCCCATCCAACCTCCCCAGGGCCGGAAGGCAGCAAGGACACGATGGTCGTAGCGGTGCGATGTAATCAGCTTACCCTTTTTCGTATCCGGTGCTCCCGGGGACTTTCCGGTCAGTAGCAGTTACGAGTCACAACTGCATGCCGTGCAGCACCTTGTTTTTGTATATTACTGATTATAAAACCATTATAAATCACAGCCGATCTTTTCGCCCTGTTTTTTCAGGCCAGGAAGAGCACCTTTACTTTTCAATCAACTGTATAACAGCAAGTTGCAAAACAACAGCGAGCTTCTGCTTACCGTTACTGCCGGCCGTTTGCCGGCGCGGGACCGTATTTCAGAGTAGCCGGAAATGCAGGACCTTTTTCAAATCTCTAAAAAAGAGCACGTTACAAATCGGCCTGCATTTCTCAGCTTTCTGGAAGGGCACAGAAATTGCGTCTTAAATCAGAATGCACTGATTATCAGCTCATTGTGAAAAGCCGCATTATCAGAATCCGTAGGACGTGGGAATTAGCCTTTGGTCTTTACGCCTTGGCTGTGCAGATTGAACAAGTTCTTTGCATTTCTCTTGATTTTCCGCTATATTTGTCTTCGTCATTTATACTATGGCACTACTGCAAGTTTACGAGGTATATTTGAAACACATTTAATACACTATATGTCATGAGAATCAAGAATACTTTACTGACGGCCATGGCGGTGGCTGTATTGTTCAATGCCGTATCCTGCAGTGAAAGCGGGCCAGTGACCACAACTTTGGAAACCTCAGGTACTTACATGCTTTCAGAGGGGAGCGAGGCGGAGCTGGACCTCAAAATAGACATCGAGTACTTAATCTCAGGCCTGGACGAGGAGATATTAGGCAATATCAACAGGACGCTGACATCGGCCATGTTCGAAGAAATGCCGTCGGATATGAGCATTGAAGAAGCCGTTGCAGCATATAAGGACCGGAAGGTCGCTGAATACAGAAAGGTCAATCTGTCCCTGCTGCAGGACAGCACATATGGAATTTCTCCGGCCTCAGCCAGCTGGTCGGACTACACCACCGGTGCCGTAAGCGGCTTCTACGATGACATCCTTTCCTATACCGTCACAAAATACGCCTACACAGGCGGGGCCCACGGAACCACCTTTGTCAAAGCACTTAATCTTGACATAAAGACCGGAGAGGCTGTGACCGAAGAAGACATGTTCAAAGCCGGATACATGGACAGGCTGTCTGAGCTGCTGACCGGCCGCCTGCCCGAATCACTGGAAAATCCGGCCGACACATCCATGCTTTTCGAGAAAGACATCCGTCCCAACGGCAACTTCACCATATCCGACAGCGGCGTCACCTATATCTACAACCAGTACGAGATAGGGCCGTATGTCTTGGGAGCGGTAAATGTAACAGTCCCCTGGAGCGAGCTTAAAGACCTGCTGCGCAAGGATTGAGCATATAGCATCCATATCCCATGAGACTATACACAGCCATTGTGATTCTGACCGCAGCCGTTTCGGTCATATCATGCACTTCCGGAACCGGCCTGAACGGCATCCGCGTCATAGACGCAGACCTGACAGGCCTGGATGTCAAGGAGATCTCCCTGTCAGAAATGAACATGCTCCCTTTGGAATACTCTGAAAAAAGCATTGTAGGAGGCATCAACGGTATAGTGCAGACAGACGACGGAGGCTACATAATAGCCTCTTCTGCATCCAACACTCACCGGATAATGCAGTTCGACCGCTCCGGACAATACCTGCGCGACATCGGCCATCAGGGCCGGGGCCCAGGCGAGTTCCTGGATGTCAATTCCATCTTCATGCTTTATGACACGTTGCATGTCAACAGTTTCTACGGCAAGAACATACTCCGTTACCTGATAACGGAAGACGGATACGAAGCCCTTCCATCCTTCGGCTACGAGAACCTTAAATGGGGCATATCCGGCATCTTGGCTACGGGAGATATTCCAGACAGATACTTTGTGAAAAACACCTACAACGGCACCCCGGGCTGGAACACACCGCTGTTCACGGTATACGATCACGACTGGAACATCGTGGACACATGCATGACTCCGCACCAGGAAGGAGGATTCAACGCACCGTTTCCCATTTCACATGCCGGAGACAAGGTATATCTCAGCCAGATATTCGTTGACACAATATTTGTTGCGGACAGGAACGGGATAAGGCCCGCATTCAGGCTCGACTTCGGCAAAAGCGACTACCCCGCAGATATCAAGTACGATGTGATGAAACGCTACGAATACATCCAGAAACATCCTGACTCACGGTACCTGCTCCACAACGCATCTCTGGTAACAGATGACAAGGCCTATCTGTGCCTGCCTTCCGCCAGGGCCATGTACCTGATGGTCTACGACATAAACGACAACAAGTCCTCATTCTACCGGATACTGGATGAGGACAGAGAACAGGCCGGCCTGTACTGGATGTTCCGGGACAATGAAGGAAAAGTCAAGGGAGTATTCACGTCCTCCCGTCAGGACAATCCTGTCATCTGCGATCTTTCCGCCCTATAGCTGCTCTTCCACCCTTTCTCCGGTTCTGGAACAATTTTGCAGAAGCTATTCAGCAACAGGAATAGCACTGCCATCGAAAATAAACGGCAGAATATCGTCCACCGAGGAAAATACGACAATACGGCAGAGGCCCCCCACGATGACACGGACGGGGGCCTCTGCCCTTTTCTGGGTCTCGGCCAGCACCTGGCGGCACGCACCGCAGGGCCAGGCGGGCTCCGGGGCCATGCGTCCGTCGCGGCAGGCAGTCACTGCCAGGGCGCGGACAACAAGCTCCGGATGCTGGGCATGTGCCGCAAAAAGAGCCGTCCTCTCAGCGCAGAGCCCGGACGGGAACGCCGCATTCTCCTGATTGGCCCCCTGCACCACCGTACCGTCCGAGAGGAGCACCGCCGCCCCGACGTTGTAATGCGAGAAAGGAGCATAAGAGCCTTTCGTCGCACCGATAGCAGACTCCAGCAGGGAGCGGTCCTCGGGCATCATATCTTCCATAGATGCAAATTCCTGATATTCTATTGTCAAACTCTTATGTGCCATACTTGTCATTTATTACTAATGCAAAGTTAGAAGCAATTTTCATTCCGCCCGAAAATTTCTGACATCGCATCTGCCGTGGCACATACATTCATTCCGCCGGCAAAAGCACCTGCGGACGGAGGCACTCGGACGCGAATACCAGAAGGTGACGATGATATGCCACTTTCGTCGGCATCTTCCGGAAGAGGACGCGGAGGCATGGCCGGCAGAAGCACCTGCGGACGGAGGCGCACTACTGCGAGTTGTCGAAAGGTGTTCCAAGCCGTTCCGTGGCCGTTTCCCAACCAATCCCCTTTCCACACTGGCAGCGTTTCCCGCGATTCGCTGCCGTTGCGGTAAGCGGTCGTACCTAATCGTGCCTAACTGTCGTGATGGTCGGCCAGATCCACCAAGTTCAGTGCGTATCTACACACTTTGTAGGTATATACTGTCATTTTGCATTGTCCAGCATGCAGCTTGAATATATTGCGTTTATTGTCAATTACATACATTTTAGTGGCTTGCTGGACTACGTGTATTTTGCCACAAAACAGCCTTTAAAGCCCACATCGGCCCATGTCCAGCAGATGCCTTTTTACAAAACATCTGATTTACAAGCACTTTATCAAACCGCTTTTGCTGGACTTCCTCAGAGGTCCGATGATTCAGAAGCCTGACGGCAAATTGAACTATAGTGGTTTTCCCTGAACGACATTACGCTGAACAGCAGGACCGGCAAGGCATAAAAACTTCCGGCAAACCGCATAAATCCCTAAATTTCAAATACCTCCGCCGCAAAAAACTTCCACCTCCTCCTTTTCCTTGCCCGGCTTGAAGCAAACGTCTAATTTTGTGTGCGGATTTAACAATGCGAACCATGAGACCGATACGCTTCAAGCGCCACACACTGTTCTCCACCATCCTCAATATCGCGGGACTGACACTCGCCTTCTCGGTATTCATGACCGTGATGGTACAGGTGCTGTATGACCTGCGTTACGACCGGTGCTATCCCGGGCATGAGAAAATATACAGATTGGAAAGCACGCCTCCAGGAGGAACTGGAGAGTTCTTTCCGGTAGTATCCAGACCGATGATCGAATATCTGAAGACGGCTGTTCCGCAGGCGGAAGCAGTTGGCACGTACCAATATATGAAAGGACGCTCGGAACTGTTCAACGAAACGGGCTCAGACAACACCGGAGTAAACCTCCGTTTCGGCAATTCCGACCACGACCTGCTGCGCGTATTCCCTTTCAGATTCATAAGCGGAGACACTACCGACTATGGTGCCCCGAGAACTGCCGTCATCTCCGCGAAAGGAGCCGCCAGACTCTTCGGTGACAAATCCCCGATAGGCAGGGAAATCAGCTTCACCACCTACAGTGATCCCCGTCCTTACCGCATCGTGGCGGTGTACGAGGACTTTCCGGACAACTCCACAATGGACAACGAACTCCTTCTCTCTTTAGGCATAGATGGCATGGACAACTGGTCCAACTGGAGTCTTGGATGCTTTCTGAGGCTGTCCACGTATGAAGGAGCACAGGCGGCAGCCGATTCGGCAGCCTCGTTCATCGGAAACGAAGTATTTCAGGTCGGAGGGGTAAACTTCAGGCTCACATCACTTCACGACGCCCACTGGTCCAGGGACATATCATCAGACAGCATCGCCAAGGGCAATCTCGCGACAACCCTTGTGCTGCTTACCGTAGCCCTCATAGTCATAATCATAGCGGCCATCAACTTCATCAATTTTTCCATGGCGTCCGTTCCCTTCCGCATAAAGGGCATCAATACACGCAGGGTGCTCGGGGCCACCCGCAGAGAAATGATATGGAGGCAGATGACAGCAGCATTGGGACTTACCGTCCCGGCATTTGTCCTCAGCACAGTAGTCATGTCCCTGAACGCCACCTCAGGCATCGCATCCTACATTTCCGGATCCCTGAGAATCCAGGACAATCCGCAACTTGTCGCCATGACTCTATGCATCGCCGTTGCCGTCGCATTGACCGCAGGCATTTTCCCCGCCCGATACAGTACTTCGTTCAACCCGGCGATGGTACTCAAAGGCTCGTTTTCCCTGTCCGCACGCGGACGCAGGCTCCGCACAATACTCATCGGCATCCAGTACGTCATATCCTTTATCCTGATACTGTGCTCCATGTTCATTGCAGTACAGAACGCCTACATGAAGAACTATGACATGGGATTTGACAGGGAGCAGGTCGTGGAAGTGACCATTACAGAGGAAGCCGCGGCAAAACGGGAGGTCCTGCGCGGCATGCTTATGGAGCATCCCGGAGTCACAGGAGTCACCTTCTCCTCCAACTCAATAGTATCCACGGACATAGGAGGCCAAGGCCAAAATTACGGCGAAGAGTTCTTCATGTATGACGTGATGTACGTGGACTACAGTTTCATCCGGTTTTTCGGACTGGAGCTGACAGAAGGACGGGACTTCCTTCCTTCCGATGACATGCGTGACAACGGCACGGTCATCTTCAACGAGACGGCAATGAAAACATATCCCTTCCTGCATGTTGAGCTGGTCACAAATAATGTGGATGAGAATCCTGACCATATTATCGGCGTAGTGAAGGACTTCAATTTCAAGCCCATGCAGTACAGTATCTCCCCTATGGCACTGTGCAATAACGGATCTGGGAATCAGGTTCCGCTGACCGTGATGTACGCACGGATCCGTCCGGAAGGTGTCCGTGAAAGTATTGATTGGATAAGAGAGAAAATCTGCGAGGCCGACCCCTCGCTCATCGGAGAATATCTGGACATACATTTTCTGGACGAAAGCATCGAGCGCCTGTACCGCAGCGAGGACCGGCTCGGACGCCTGATTACCGCAGCGGCCGTAATCTCAATGCTGATTTCCATCATCGGCGTCATCGGCCTCGTCTATTTCGAGACCCAGTTCCGTCGGAAGGAAATAGCCATACGGCGCGTACACGGAGCCTCATTCGGACAGATTCTGCTGATGGTCAACCGCTACTACCTGACCATCACATTGGTCTGCTTCATCGTCACGGCTCCGATAGCCACAGTCGTCATACATCACTGGGCATCCTCATTCCCCTACCGGAGTCCCATACCGGTATGGATATTCCTGGCCGCCCTCGTCATTGTGACCGTCATCACCGCTGTTACCGTCACGCTCCTCAGCCGCAGGGCCGCTCTCCGCAACCCTGTGGAGTCCATTGCCAATGAATAGGCTGGCATCGCCCTTGCCCGGCACGCCGATTTTCCCTATTTTTGCAGTATGGACTGGGACTTTATCATTCAATGCATACTGGCTGCGGGGCTGTCGGCCGCCCTGCTGGCACTTCTGGACGCCCGCCTGAAACTGAGGGAGGAAAAACGGAAGACCTCCATGTTCTACAGCATTTCCAAGGACCTGGAGGGAGACACATGGAAGCAGAAGGATGTCATCGAGGAGCAGAGCGGCACCATCGTGGAACAGAAGAGCACCATCAGGGAGCAGGAGGGCACTATAAAGGTACAGAACAATACGATTCTGGAACAGAAACACGAAATAAAGAGCCTTGAGACCGACCTGGAGGAAAGCCGGACCATGGCCCAGATGCTGCTGCAGCGCGGCCGCGAGAACACAGAGCTGACCGCATTTACCGAGAAGCTGCTGATGCTCGCCGACGAGACGGCCAACATCTACTACGAGAGTGCATCCAGTCCAGTAAACATGAGCCGCAGGATAAGGGATATCCTCCACAAGGAACTGGCGGACACGGATATATTGCCCAGCATCAATTCCCTCATCGAGGCCTCCTACCCCGGCTTCACAGAGAGCCTGTACTACGAATTCCCATGGATGACACAGGACGACCGCCTGCTCGTCTCCCTGATGTGCTGCGGAGTCTCCCCCAACGCTGCCAGCGTCATCCTCGGCACTGACCTCAATCGGCTCAACAAGTGGAAGACCCGTCTGGGCAGACAGATGGGCCTGCCCGTCCGGCTCTCCAAATACCTCAAGGACCGGCTGTCCTCATACCGCTCCCGTCCCCTCCAGAAAGGCTCAAAAATTTCCGTTCCGGCATAGACACACATCAGCTGCCAACCGGACGCGAACCAGGAACTCCTTCGGAAGGTAAAATCTGTCCAACACGCCCTTTAAACATATCACACTAATTATCAAGCACATGCATTTTTGCATTCTGCTGGACTAAGCGTTTTTTGCTTCAAAACAGCGATTTTACTCTCTGTATACCCAGGTCCAGCAGATGTCTTTTTCGATAGTATCTGATTTACAAGCACTTTCTTACACATCCCTTACTGGACTTCTTCAAAAGCCTGACGGATGAGCAGTTTGAAGGCCGATTGGATTCACAGACAGGCTTATTCACAAAATTTAGCAGGTAACGGCTGCTCCGCGGCGTAAAATTTCGTATTTTTGTCCGTTCAGGCTGAACTGACATGAGAAGAATACTGCATTTAAAGAGAATCCCGGGAACAATCACAGGAGCTGTAGCCGCAATGCTCCTGATTGCCCTGACCGTACCGAACGCGCACGGACAGAGCCGGATGACCCGGCAGGAATACATAGACAAGTACAAGGAGACAGCCATGGAGGCGATGAGGACGCACGGCATACCGGCCAGCATTACCCTGGCGCAGGGCTGTCTGGAGTCAGGGGACGGCAACTCCGACCTGGCCGTCAAGGCCAACAACCACTTCGGCATCAAGTGCCACAACGACTGGAAGGGCCAGACTTATTACAAAAAGGACGACGACCCGGGCAAGTCCTGTTTCCGCAAATACCGCAACGCGTCAGAGTCCTTCAAGGACCACTCCGACTTCCTGCGGTACAGGGACAGGTACGCCTTTCTGTTTGATCTGGAAATAACGGACTACAAAGGATGGTGCTACGGTCTGAAAAAGGCCGGCTACGCCACTGACCCGCAGTACGCGGAGAGACTCATAAAGATCATTGAGGACTACCGCCTCTACCGGTTCGACAGGGAAATGTACACCAAGGCAGGGAAAAACAGCAATCTGCTGCCTCCAAGTCCCAACGAGCTGATGAAAGTCATGGAACTCAATCCGGCAAGGAACTCGCTGCTCTACAAATATTCCCGCAACCGGACCATCTACGTCCGCAACGGGGTGCCGTACATCCTGGCCGGAAGCATGGACACCTATGAGAGCATCGCAGAAGAGTACAACCTGTTCACTAAAGAACTGCTGCGGTACAATGACCTCAGGAAGCCGAAGGAACTGGTTCCCGGCACTGTGGTATATCTGCAGAAAAAGAAGGCGAGAGCACAGAGGCACATGGAGATACATATAGCCGTGGAGGGGGACACATACTATGATGTAGCTCAGAGATATGGAGTACGCATGAAGCGGCTGTTCAAGTACAACGGATATAAGGAAGGGGACATCCTGCACGTGGGAGACGAGATATTCCTGCGCAGGCAAAAGTAGAACTGATTCTAAGAAAATGAAGAGAAATATCATAATTACCGTATGCGCCGCAATCGTCGTGGCGGCCGTGACAGTCGGACTGCGTTATTACATCACGTATAAGATGCCAAACATACAGCAGGAGTATGTTCTGCTGGTGGACAGCGATATGACCTACGGGGCCATGACAGACTCCATAGCATCGTCAGGAGCCGTAAGGAATCTGAGAAGCCTCACCCGGGCCTTCCTGAAACGGGACATGGAGCAGCACTATGAGCCGGGCCGGTACGTGCTCTCGCCAGGTATGTCCAATCAGTACATCATCCGTATGATAGCCAATGGCTGGGAGACTCCGGCAAAAGTCACGTTGCGGGGATACATCAAGACTTTGGAGGGCCTGGCCGCTTTCCTGGGACGTAATTTCGAAGCCGACTCAGCCGATTTCGCCGATGTCCTGCTCAACCAGGAGATTGTCGATTCCCTGGGCTTCAAGCCTGAGACATTTATCGGCATGTTCATTCCGAACACATACGAGTTCTACTGGACAGCCAGTCCGCGAAGCGTAATAGAGAGATTCCATAAGGAATACGAGGCATTCTGGAATGGGGAGAGAGACCGGTTGGCCGAGGATATGGGCATGAGCCGCAACGAGGTCATGACATTGGCCTCCATAGTCATAGGCGAAACCAACAACACCGGAGAGATGCCACTTATAGCCGGAGTCTATATCAACCGTCTGAAGCGCGGCATGAGGCTCCAGGCCTGCCCTACCGTCATCTACGCCCATCTGAAAACAGAACCAGGTCTGCGCAGACTGCTCAACAGGCACCTCAACATAGACTCACCTTACAACACCTACAGAATAAAAGGCCTGCCGCCCGGCCCCATAGCTATACCCACCGTATCGGCAATCGACGCCGTTCTGCATTATACCAAGTCCGACTACCTGTACTTCTGCGCCAAGCCGTCATTTGACGGCACGCACAACTTCGCGTCAACCTACAGTCAGCACAAGGCCAACTCCAGAGCCTACAACAAGGCGTTTGAGGAGAGAGAAGCCTCCCGCAAAGCCTCCAACGCGGCCTGAAACTCAGGACTTCTGGAGTTCATCACCCTGTAAAAGCACTCACGCGACACGATGGAGCTGGCCGCCAGGGCCTTCATATACAGGCACAGGTCCTCCCGCGAACGCTCCAGCTCCTCCTCATTCAACTCTATTCCCCTTTCGGAGGCCAGAGCGACAAGTCCGTCCAACATTACGTCAGTAACCTCAAAACCGCTGTCAAACTTCCCGAAGGTGCGGTATTTAGAAGTCCATGCATTGCGGTTGCGGTCACACAGCCCGTTCATGTACTCTATGACCAGTCCCTGACGGAGCAAAGCGGCATAGTAGGCCGAATATGCTGTGGTGTCCTGAGGCACAAACACATCCGGCATGATGCCTCCGCCCCCATAGACAGTACGTCCCAGCCTGAGGGTCTTGAACTTCAATGAATCAGGGAAATGAATACTGTCGCGGCTGAAGGACTCTCCGCGCAGGTACCTGTCATAGAAATCCTTATAATACTCATCCGCCTTTCCGTTCTCATAGGGAGACTGGATAACCCTGCCGGAAGGCGTATGATAGCGGGCGATGGTCAGCCTGATCTCAGAGCCGTCTTCCATGGGGATAGCCTGCTGTACCAGCCCTTTGCCGAAGGAACGGCGGCCGACTATGATTCCCCGGTCGTGGTCCTGCACGGCACCGGAGACTATCTCGCTGGCCGAGGCTGAGTTCTCGTCTATCATCACCACCAGCGGCCCATGACGGTACAGACCATTGCCCCGGGCATATTCCTCCATCCTGGGAATCCTGCGGCCCTCAGTATAAACTATAAGATCATCCTTGTCGAGGAACTCATTGGCCACATCTATGGCCGTCGGCAAAAATCCGCCCGAATTGCCCCTGAGATCCAGTATGACGCCTTTTATCTCTCCGTCAAAGGACTTCATGGCATCGTGAATCTCCTCTGCCGAAGCCAGCGCAAAACGGCTGAGCTTCATATACAGGATACCGTCCTCCACCTCGTACGCGGCATCCAGACTGTTCAGGGGAATCTTATCCCTGACAATAGTAAAATCCAATGTATCCGCGACGCCGCGCCTGAGGACATCCAGTTCCACTTTAGTTCCTTTCTTGCCCCTCAGATAGCCGTGGACATCCTCTAGGGCCAGACCCACACCGGCAATAGAACTGGTATCCACCCGGATAATCTTGTCTCCGGCGAGCAGACCCACCTTTTCGGAAGGTCCTCCGGCCACCGTCGCCTGCACCGTAAGCGTATCCTCAATGATGGCAAACTCTATGCCTATGCCCTCGAACTCCCCCTGAAGAGGCTCGTTCATAGCCTTGGCATCCTCGGCTGAAATATAGGACGAATGCGGATCCAGCTCTCCCATAGTAGCCTCTAGAGCCTCCCCCACCAGTTTCTCAAAATCCACATCCTCCAGATAGAGCCGGTCTATCAGATAAAGCACCTGACTGTATTTCTCGGCTGCCCTGGTCATGCCGTTTTTCTGCGCAGACATGGTCAGCGGAAGAAACGACATCGCCAGCATAAGCGGCAGTGCCTTCAAAAGTGTATGTATTCTATTCATCTTTATGAGTTTTCTCAGGAACTTCAAAAACCGCGCCCTCCATGCCGGCCTCAGTATCCGGAAACACCTCCCTGGCCTGACGGAGCAGCACACCTGTATCCTTGTATCTGGAGGAGAAATGGCCTATGACAAGACGGCCGGCACCGGCCCTCAACGCCGTCTCCGCCGCATCCCTGGCCGTGCAGTGGAACATCTGAGCCGCCTTATCTGCACAGTCGTCCCCGAACGTGGCCTCGTGATACAGCAGGTCCACACCCTTGACCATGTCCGAAAGACCGTCAAACACAGCGGTGTCGCCTACATAGGCAAAAGAACGCGGCCGGTACGGCACGTAGGTCAGGGCCTCCGCTCTGAGAACCGTCCCGTCCGCACGCACCGCATCCCGCCCCGACTTGAGAGCCAGTATCTCCTCAACTGACAGAGAATACTCTGCCACAGCGCTCTTGCGGACATTGAGCCCCGGCTCTTTCTCCCTGAACAGAAATCCGTATGAGGGCACCCGGTGCCTCAGAGGCAACGCCGACACTGTCAGTAGGGCATCGTCAAGAAGCATCTCCGGCTCAGTAGCGGTAAGCTGGTGATATTCTACCGGATATGTGTCCCTTTCAAGAAAATGCTCCCGGAAAAATTGCAGTATCCGGTCAAATCCCTCCGGAGCATATATGTGCAGGGGTTCAGTCCGCCCGGACATGGAGAGTGTGGACAGCAGGCCGAATATTCCGAAAACATGATCCCCGTGAAGATGCGAGAGAAAGATTCGCTCCAGTCTCATCAGGGAGATACCGTGACGCTTCATCAGCATCTGGCATCCCTCACCGCAGTCTATAAGGAACAAGCGCCCACATATATTCAATATGTGAGCGCTGGGATATCTGTCCGTTGTCGGGGAGGCCGATGAGACCCCCAGTGTCGTCAACGAAAAGTTCATGTACTACTTGGCCTCCTGTTCCATCTTGCTCTTGAGGTCGGCAAGCTCGGAGATGTCACCGAGAGTGGTCTTCTCAAGATTGGTCTTGAGCTTCTTCATTGCACTCTGGGTGCTGTCGCTCTCGCGACGGCTCTCCTCTTTCTTGGGCTCTTCCCATGTTCTGGTATGAGAGAGGACAATCTTCTTGTTGGACTTGTTGAACTCGATGACCTTGAAGGGAAGTTTCTCGCCTACGTTGGCTGTAGTGCCGTCCTGTTTCTGGAGATTCTTGATGGAGCATGTGCCCTCAACGCCTTCACCGAGAGAGACGATAGCTCCCTTGTCTGCAAAGCTCGTGATCGTACCCTCATGGATGGAGCCGAGAGGATACTGGGTCTCGAACACGTCCCAAGGATTCTCCTCCAACTGCTTGTGACCGAGGCTCAGACGACGGTTCTCCTTGTCGACTTCCAGAACCACTACCTCAAGCTTGTCTCCGATAGAGGTGAACTCTGAAGGATGCTTGATCTTCTTAGTCCAGGACAGGTCACTGATGTGAACCAGACCGTCCACACCCTCCTCAAGTTCTACGAACACACCGAAGTTGGTGAAGTTGCGGACTGTAGCGATATGCCTTGAATTAACGGGATATTTCTCGGCGATGGTTGCCCAAGGATCCTCTTTGAGCTGCTTGATACCGAGGGACATCTTCCTCTCCTCGCGGTCGAGGGTCAGGATGACTGCCTCCACCTCGTCTCCGACCTTCAGGAAGTCCTGAGCACTGCGCAGATGGAGCGACCATGACATCTCGGACACGTGGATCAGGCCCTCAACGCCGGGCTGAATCTCCACGAACGCACCGTAGTCAGCGATAACGACCACCTTGCCCTTAACAACGTCACCGACTTTGAGATTGGGATCAAGAGCATCCCAGGGATGAGGCTGGAGCTGCTTCAGACCGAGAGCGATACGTTTCTTGGTATCATCGAAGTCGAGAATGACCACGTTGATCTTCTGGTCAAGCTGCACGACCTCCTCGGGATGATTGATACGGCCCCATGAGAGGTCTGTGATATGGATAAGACCGTCTACGCCGCCGAGGTCCACGAACACACCGTAAGAAGTGATGTTCTTGACTGTGCCCTCGAGAATCTGGCCTTTCTCCAGCTTGCTGATGATCTCGGCCTTCTGAGCCTCAAGCTCGGCCTCGATGAGAGCCTTGTGGGAAACGACCACGTTGCGGTACTCGTTGTTGATCTTGACAATCTTGAAATCCATTGTCTTGTTGACGAATACATCGTAGTCACGGATAGGCTTCACGTCGATCTGAGAACCGGGCAGGAATGCCTCGATACCGAATACATCGACGATCATACCGCCCTTGGTGCGGCACTTAACATAACCCTTGACGATCTCGTCCTTCTCGTAGGCCTCGTTCACGAGATCCCATGAACGGAGTGAGTGTGCCTTTCTGTGCGAGAGAATCAGCTGGCCCTTCTTGTCCTCAGCTGTCTCAACATACACCTCAACCTTGTCACCTACCTTTATATCTGGATTGTAGCGGAATTCCGAGATATTGATGACACCCTCGCTCTTGTATCCGATGTTGACGAGCACCTCGCGTTTTCCGACTGCCATCACTGTTCCTTCAACCACCTCATTCTCCACTACTTTAGAAAGAGTCTGATTGTACTTTTCCTCATCGGCCTTGCGGTCGGCCTCAGATGAGTCTTCTTCAAAACTGTCCCAGTCGAACTGGTCTACCGGCACAGACGCATTGCTTTTACGCTTTGCGGTGTTTTCTACGGGAGCAGCCGCCTCAGCGGTCTCCACCATTACTTCCTGTTCTTTTTCCATAATAAATTAAAATTTCTTTCTATTAAGGTGTTAGACTTTATTTATAATCCCTCCTTTCGGGAAGGAGCGCAAAAGTAAATACTATTTTACTGATTTCCAAATTACAGGCACATTCTTTGCTATATCAACGAAGAAAATTTTACAAACCAAACAATATTCACGAAGATGAAAAACAAATTGATGTACACAATATCCGCCGCAATGGCGGCCATAGCGGCAGTTTCTTCATGTAAGATCGACAATTCCCCAACTTATTTTTCCTATATGACGGCAGTCAAAGAGCAGCCGTCAAGTCAAGGCATTTCCTATCTGGTAACTGATGACTCCACCTTAGTATATCCGACGGAATGGCCCAGTGGACTGTCCGGCATGAAACATAATCAAAGACTGTTCGCGACATTCTCAGTTCCATCAGGAGAACTGGGAGACCGGATTGAGGCCAGTTTTCAGTCCTACGGATATGTGTCTGAGGACAGTATTACAGTAACCTCCAGCCCCGACACCCTCGGCAGCGACCCTGTCGACCTGATTGAGGCCTGGCACAGCGGCGGCATCTACGGAGCCGGGAGGTTCGTCACAATCTCCTTTACCATCAGCGGAGCAGGATACTACCGGCACTCTATCGCCCTTGTAGACAACACAGGCTCCGCAAATCCTGACGCGGAAGGATACTGGAATCTGGAGTTGCGTCACAACGCCAACAACGACCCCCAGGCCTACCTGAGCCAGTCGGTGTTCTCATTTCCGCTTTCTGAGAAATACACAGCCTCCGGCATCAAGGGCCTCAGGATAACATATCAGCCCCTCAACTCCACCTCAGTCCAGACCGTCACCGTCCCCTACGCCAATTGACTTACTGCCGGTCTGCATCTTATTCAGGCAAATAGTATTCATTATGTTTGATTACCTACAGCAGACTTTCGACTTTCCAAGACTCATTGCGATTTTCCGTTCCCGCTACCCGTCCGCTTACTGTAATCCGTGACAGCCGTTTATGATTTCAGACAAACGACAGATCATTACGGTATTATGCGGCAAGATAGGCAGTATGTGACTGAAGGATGCCCACACTTCCTATGCTGTCTAGGAAATGCATCTGAGTATGCCGGCAATGCGTCACACCGTTTTCAGGAAACATTCTCTCCAGAACTTTTGCAAGATCAAATGATGTCTCCGTCTGCTTTGGTTTCTGTCGACCGATATATTCCGACCGGATTCATTTTACAGTAGCGTTCATACCACTGCTGCTTTTCCGGTGTGTCAATGGGCTCATACTCACTGATGATACAGCTTGTGTAGAGATCATCGGCAAGGGCAAGGATGATGTTTGACAGTTCCAGCGTCTGCTCCAGTCCCTTTCCTTGCGGACAGAACAGCCGTTGGCGTTTGATGGCCTCGTAACCATGTATGGCCCCCATGATGTTTCCGCAAATCGAACCAGTCGAGTCGCTGTCGCCGTCGTGGTTCACGGCGGCTATGATTGCATCCTCTACGCTATCCAGATGGCGCATAACACAATAGAGGGCGATAGCCCATGCCTCATCTCCCGTCCAGCCTTCGCCCAGCGCACGTATGTTGTCCGCATCGCTCCTGTCGTTACCGGCAAGAGTCACCGCTCTTCGCGTAAGGCCGGCAAGATAACGCTTGTCTTTTGCAAATTCATCCTTATAGATGCTGTCCAGGGCCTTGACGGTCTCCTCTATTAGTTGTTCAAACTCTTCACGCACGGCTTCCACCGACATAGACACCAACTTGTACAACAGATGGGTCAGCATTGCTGCGGGGAGAAAGCCCAGGGGATGCTTGTGCGTCACGCGTGCGATTTCCGCACCGGCTGTGTCCATCTCGTCAATAGAATAAAGCCGCTCGCCACGCGCCATATATCCGGCTGAAAGTAACGCCATCGGGGCAACACGCATAATACCGCCGCAACCCTTGCTGCAATTCTTAACGCCTATGCCGTTTAGCATTGCCTCACAGGCCTCCATGCATGTATTGCCAGGCGCACGGCGGTGAGCCAGCTCGGGCAGGTCCCGGAGCCAGGTATAGTGCCAGTCGTCAATCATTCTCCGTTTCTTTCCAGTCTGCGTATAATACCAGTCGAGATAAGCACCATCGACATAATTCTCCGGCGCACCGCCTATTCCACGCATATAACCGCGCGTAACCCCCATCAACATCCCGTTGGCAGTGAAGAGCGTCATCTGCGTGTCATCGCTCACAAGGGCCTTGCCCTCCGGGCTGAGATCGAACTTTGTTATTCCCCTGTCCCCGTATTGTGCGAGGATGCTTTTCCGGCTCATGAACTCCACCGCATAGCCAAGCGCATCGCCGGCTGCACCGACCATGAGGCTTCCTCTGATACAATCCTTTACCATTGCCACCTTGACCTTGTTTCTATCACCCGTATCACGTTCAAAGGCCCGGACAAACTCCTCCTGCTCCGGCAAGATCCACAAAGTGCCTCACACCGAAATGCACCATATTATTGATTTTCCGTTTGGCCGTATCCTCGTCGTTGTCGCCCGGATCACTCATCAGCCACTCCGCAACGGCCAGAGTCATCACCGTAGCGCCGGCAAAACGACCGTGCGCAGGAGGCATTCCGAAAGAATAAGCGACATCACCGACAACAGCTCCCAATAGCTCCTTGGATTTTTCTGTAGAAAATGTGTCATCCATAAAAGTCAAAAGTTGATTATACATAAAACCGATTATTCTATTCCGCTGACCATAGTTCATATCAGGCCTTTTCAAGAGCCTCGGCGGCCCAGCGGAGATACATGGCGGCTTTCTCGTCCGCATTCTCAGCATAGCGCAGTTGGGCCGCATAATCGTCCATCGCGTTCTCCGCGTATCTGGAATAGGACTTTGCGCGGTCCAAATCCCCCTTGCGGGTATAGTACGCCGCCTCACGCTGGTAGTTCTCCGCTTTCTTCAGATAATACTCCGCCTCGCGACGATGACCCTCCGCCTTTTTCTGATAGTACTCCGCCTCACGCTGATAGCCCTGTGCCTTTCTCAGATAAAAGTCATCCTGAGCTGACATCACCAACGGCAGCGCGGACAGCGCCAACAACAATATCAACAAACGTTTCATGACTCTTGAATTTTCTATAATAGAGACATTCCATACAACTTATCTATCAATTGCACTCACGGCTTCCGCCAAAACTTTCGACTTTACACTGAAAGCAGGTCATGAGGACGGAACTCTTTACCTTCCGCACCTCCGCTGTCATGGATTATCAGAGCATTTATACACTCGGCCAGGTCCTGTATCTTCGACAGGGGGGCCTGCGGGTCATCTTCCAGCACATGCATAGCCTTACCGACCAAAGATTCTGCCCTTTCTGCATTCTTCCATTTGATATTTTCAAAAGAGTCTTTTGTCCATCGGATAAATGCACGGTATGTCTCGTCCTTTGTTAAAGCATACTCATAATCCTCAATCCGTTTCTGCAGCGTTTTTGCCATCAGGATATCCGCCAGTCTGACAGCCTTTTCCGTCTGTGCACAGAAACTTTCCACCATCCTCCCCACAACCCGATCGTCCCCGTACCGCAGCGCCGCTATCCGAAGCCTGATAAAGGATTTCTGAAGACTGTAT
Organism: Candidatus Coprenecus pullicola; assembly: GCA_018711925.1. GTDB lineage: Bacteria > Bacteroidota > Bacteroidia > Bacteroidales > UBA932 > Coprenecus > Coprenecus pullicola. The sequence goes on along the minus strand of DVHR01000074.1, from coordinate 2,837 downwards.
TTCTGACGCTCCCATTCCGATGAGTCTTCCAGATTCTCTATACTGCGCAGCACTTCCCTCAGATGCTGTTCCACCTGCTTGTGCTGCGCTCCTTCGCTGAACGTTCTCTCTATCATTCTGAGCCTGTTGGTAAGTCTCTCAACCTCATCTATATCCTCCAGGGCCTCGGCCAGTCTACGCAGCCGGGTGTGCGCCTGCGAAATCTGCATCCTCAGATATTCATCACTGCACGAAACCTGACGGTGTGAAGTATCCAGTGGCTTTCTCACCTTACGGCCGTATTCCGGAAACTCAACCTCTACAGTCATCATCTCCGAACTGTCCACATCGACACATATATTAACCAGACTCCCTACAGGAATATCAGCCGTGACATCCTCTCCGCTTACCACAACTTCCGAGACGTACTCGAAAAGAGCGGCTGTCTTCCCTTCCGCCCCATCATCACCTTGGTATACCGGTATTCTGAAAACATTCTGAGCCGCACCCGGACGCATACTACTCATTGTTTTCAACCCATAGACAGTACCTTTCGCAGGCAAAGGACGATTCTTCTCCAACCCTGTGAACGAGGTAAATACGCAACGGTTCTTTTTCGGGTTGAACACTTCCGTCCCGATATTGTACGGCAGCGTAGCCAACCCCATCCGTATTCCCTGGACAATTGTCAGCTCGGACGGATAGCATTTCACCCGGACACCGTTTACAGCCGCTGCCACACAGAACGTATTAGGTCTGTCCGGCAACAGCGCGACATCCAGCAAGCAGCCCTTCTCCCCGACAGACTCCTCGGAGCTCTCCCAGCCGTCCTGACAGCGTATCATCCTGACCGTCAGACCATCCACAGGACGATCCACTCTCACGGGGACGAACTGACGATCTCCCATATCAGTAGCCTCATAATCTATCATCAGGCGCAACACGTCCTCACTTTCATCACGGACTTTCAGCGGTATCGTAGAAGCGTAAACAGCCGCACCCTTAGCCACCACAGTCATAGGGTCCACCTCCGTAGCCACATTGTCAGTGACCTGCTCCCTGAGCATACTGCGCAACATGGGGATGTATGTCGGACCGCCGACAAGTATAAGATGTGTCAACTGTCCATACACTATATTGTTACGCATGATAAGCGTCAGACAGACATCCACCGCCTTCTGCAGTATCGGACGCATCACTTCTTCCAGCTCTGCCCGCGTAACTGTCATTTCCATCTCTATCTCCTCCCCATTGTCGTCCTCGCCCCAGTCTCCGGCTTCTAAACTGACGGTATAATAATCGCAGTAGGACAATATGATCTTCAATCTCTCGGCAACGACCTTCAAGGCTCCCTTCAACAGAGCACAACGCTGTCCGTCAGCAAGATTCAGAGAATAATGGGCTGTCAGTCCGGGAAGCAGTATCTCTGAGACTATGGCCTCGTCCAGGTTCTTGCCGCCCAGATAATTGTCCCCCTCCGTATCCAACACCTGCATGACCCCGTCGCATATATGCACAAGAGCCACATCCAAAGTCCCGCCTCCCAAATCAAATATCATCCAGACTCCGTTTTTCTCACCGGCATTCAGACCATAGGCCATAGAGGCGGCTATCGGTTCCTGAAGCAGCTCCACCTGCTCTATACCTGCCAGACGGGCCGCTTCCAGAGTTGCGTCTTTCTGATTGGCCGTGAACTTTGCCGGAACAGTTATAACTGCCGCCCTCACTTTCTCGTCATTGACAAATGAGCAAAGCGTGCGAAGCACCTGAGCAGACAGTTCCTCCGGAGTCCATGCATGTCCGGTACTGTCCTCCGCAAACCTCTTATCCGCTCCCATAAAGCGTTTGAACTCAGCACAGGAGACGGACACAGATCCGCTGTTTTTCTTAAAAGCCCTCAGTTTGTCCTTTCCGATACTGTCGTAAGCGGACTGGCCGACACTCACTGTGCCGTTCTTTCTGAACAAGACGCACGACGGCATTGTCTCAATACCGAAATCCGAACGGACAATAACCGGCTCACCACGTTCCATGCGGCATATCGCCGAATTGGTGGTCCCCAAATCGATACCGTAATCTACTGTTACCCTATTTTCCATATACATAAGTAATAAATATAATAAATACCAACCAAAAGACATTGCTTGACACCCTGCCGATACGGTGCCAGAGAGTAATCCTCCTGAGAGACGGATCGCTGACATATTTGTCAAGCACCTCTCTTTCAAATGCAATGGCGCTGTCCGCCACTAGTGTGTACGAGTCACTATCGAGTCTCAGTTCATTTACCGCATTTTCCACCAGTTTTCTCACCTCTTCAATATAGTACATACACAACCTTAGACTCCTATACGTTCTCGTAGTATGATGTCCGGCAGGCTTGACTATATTTCCAGCAGCATCAATCCATACCCCGAGCTCAAACATATCCCAGGCCCATCGGCCGATGACATTGACCACTATCCTGCCCTGACTGTATATCGCCCTGGCAACCGTCTCGGCAAGGTCCTTATAACGGAGGTCGTTCACAGCATAGAACCTGCCCGACTCGCGCATTATAGACATTACGCTGCTGACAATACTCTTCAGATTACTCATCAAGCCATACATATCCGAGGTACCCTGCATAAATTCTGACAGAAGAGTCTTTATCTGCTGTACGTTAGTCCTGTCAAACACCATATCATACAGATAGCTGTGCATACCGCAGTATTCAGAGGACATCCTGCAGGACAACAGATCCGGCCCAATCTCCACAAACAAATTGTAAACAGAAATCACGAGTGCACAGAAAATGGTAAGGAGAATGCACAAAAAACGGTAACAACAGTGCACAAGAATCAGTAACAACAGTACAC
>DVHR01000073.1 GCA_018711925.1 Candidatus Coprenecus pullicola | reverse complement strand
TCACAAACTGCACACGACGGTACAGATTTATGTCAAGTATACTCCTGCTGGAATACTTGAGGTGGGAAAACAGACAGGATTGAGTCCGTTCAGAAGAAAATGAGTGAGGAGCTGAATCCTCTTGGGAAAATGCGCGTTGAACATTCAGCAACGAGAAAAGACTTGCGCCCTCGGCACAAGAGGGAGGGGCCCGCCGCGAAGCGGTGGGAGGGCCTGGTCTTTTCGACTGCTGAATGTTAATGCGATGCTGACAATCGAATACATAGAAGGTGGGAACGATTCTGGACTTTCATCGGCACCTGCCCGGAAGCGGGAAACGGCAAGGCTGGCCAGAATGTGCTGTAGAGGGAGTGCGGCACATCGGCCACGGAAAAGGTGGGAACGATTACACGCTTTCATCGGCACCTGCTCGGGAGCGGGAAACGGAAAGGCCAGCCAGAGTGCGTTGGAGACGGGGCTGGAAGCGGAGGGGCGGATGAGTCTAAAAGAAGCGGGGGCTGAAGTTGACGAGATAGAGCTTGTCGGTGGCGCGGGTAATGGCGGTATAGAGCCATTTGAGATCCTCCAACGAGAGAGAATCCTGCCAGAAAGCATTGTCCACGAAGACACACCTCCACTGGCCGCCCTGCGACTTATGACAGGTAATGGCCGTGGAGTACTTAATCTGCAAGGCATTGTAATAAGGGTCCTCACGCACGGCCGCATTGCGCTTGCGCTTCTGGGAGATATTGTCATAGTCGGCATACACGCCCTCGTACAGAGCCGTCTGCTTGTCAGCCGGAAGCGAGGCCGTCTCAGACGTGAGAGTGTCAAGAATAATCTTGGCCGTTATCTCCACATCCCCGTAATCCGGAAAAGCCAGCACAGCCTCCGCGAACTGCAGGCCATAACGCTCCTCGTAATGCGATATCTTGACTAATTCGGCGATATCCCCGTTGGCTATGAAGTCCAGTTCCTCTATCTTATCCAGAAACTGATAGCAGTTCTTGACCACCATCAGACGGTCACCGCGCGAAAGGGTCTCCTCGCGGGACAGCACAGAACCACGGATGCCCTGGTTGTAGCGGTTCGCCCGCTTGTTGGAGCGACACAGCACCACCGTCTCCTCTATGCCGTAGCGGCCTATGGCGTCATCAAGTGCCTCTATCAACTCACCTCCACCGATACTGTCCACATCGCCGAAACCCTTTGTTACCAGATGCGGATAACGTGAGCAGTCCCCCTCCACTATCGCCTTGCGAACCTCAGTAGCGTTGAAAAGTATCCCGGATGAGTCCGCCTGACGCACCACCTGGTCCAGCTCCGCATAATCCACATGGGCATACATGCCGACATAGTCCGGATCCAGAGCCGGACTGGTGTCCATGGACACAGGAGGCAACTGAGCCCTGTCCCCTATCAGCACAAGCCTGTTGCCTTCCCCCTGACGGACATAGTCTATCAGGTCCTCCAGCAAATTGCCGGAGCCGAACATTGAATTGTCCGACATCACAGTTATAAGCGACGCCTCGTCCACGAAATAGCATGTACGCCTGTCCTTATTCAGATCCAGGACGAACTTGCCCCCTCCGGCGTCCATCGACTTCTGTCTGTATATATGCTTATGTATCGTTGTGGCCTTCTCACCTGTATAGCCGGAGAGCACTTTCGCGGCCCTGCCCGTAGGAGCCATCAGACGGTAACGCATCCCGCACGACTTCATGGCCCTTACAACCGCTCCGACAGCCTCTGTCTTACCAGTACCGGCATATCCGTTGACAATCATTATCTCTCCTTCCCCGCAGACAAACCCGACCAAAGTATCAAACAGAGACCTCTGACCGTCTGTAGGCTCAAAGGGGAAATTCTCCCGTATCCTCTGCAACAGAAACTCCCGCACCGCCATGACATCACACTTTCTTGAATATGAAGAACAGCATCAGCAGAGTGTATATCTCCAGACGGCCCAGAAGCATCTCAATAGTCATCACCAACTTGGCGAAAGGCGTAAAATGAGAGAAATTGCCCATCGAGCCGCATGAGCCGAATCCCGGCCCGACATTGCCCAAAGAAGTCATTGAGGCCGATATCGCCTCCTCAAACGTAGGGCCTGTAATACCTATCAGCATGGCTCCAAGTATAAAGATAAATGTAAACGCCACGATGTACATGACCGCCGAGCGGATTATTGAGGGGTCTATGACATTGTCCCCGACCTTGACCGGTATCACGGCATTGGGATGCAGCTGCTTATAGACATTTGACTTGAGTACTTTATAGAATATCCAGATTCTGTCTGCCTTGATGCCTCCGCAAGTGGAGCCGCTGCAGCCGCCATGGTACATGGCGAACAGAAGCAGGAAAATGGAGAGCAGCGGCCATACAGACGTATCCGCAGTGGCGAAGCCCGTAGCACTTATTATGGATGAGAACTGGAAAAATGACAGACGCATGGCCTCGCCGTATGTCTCCGCATCCCCGTTTATCTTCAGGTCCAGGCCAATCAGAATGGACATAACAAGGCAAAAAGCCATGTAATACTTAAACACCGGAGACTTTAGCAGTGCCGTAGAACGCTTTACGAACAGCGCGTACACCATCCCGAAATGAAGTGTGGAAATGTACATGGTGACTATGCATACGATCTCTATGGCAAGAGAGTCATAATACATGATAGAAAGGTTTCTGGTACTGAAGCCGCCAGTCGACACAATGCTCATCGCATGATTAACCGCATCGAAAAACGACATGCCAGCAACCATAAGGGCCGCTGTCGTGAATACCGTTATCCCGACATACGTGGCCGCAATGACCCTCACCGTCTCCTTTGAGCGCAGACGGTAATTGTCCTTGGACAGGGATGATATCTCTATCCTGGATATTCTCATGCGGAACATGCTCATGGAAGGAAGCACCAGGAGCATGAAGACCATGACTCCCATACCGCCTATGAAATGCGTGGAGGAGCGCCAGAAGAGCAGACCCTTAGGCAGGGCCTCCACATCCGTCAGCACAGTCCCTCCGGTAGTAGTATAGCCGGAGACAGACTCGTACCAGGCATTGGACAGAGTGAACTCCCCTCCCCATAGCACATAAGGCAACATCCCGAAGATACAGCTCAGAAACCAGGAGAAGATCGTGATGGCAAAACCCTCGCGGAGATTGACATTGTCCTGTCCCCTCACAAATATAAGGGGAAAACAGCCCACCATGGCCGTAATCAACGCACTCAGAAGCAACGGAGAGAACGATGAATCGAACCCGTTCACAGCTGACACTGCCAAGGAGATGAACATGAAGATAGCGTTGAAGACCAACGCTATACCGATATAGCGAGCAACCAGTTTGATGTTCATGACTTCCTGTTCTTGAGAGATTTGTTCTCGTCTATTATCTCCTTGATCTCCTCATTCATGGACTGAATCTGGTCCCCTCCATAATCGAAAGTGACATTGTAGCTCTTGCCGGACTGCCTGTAGTCCCTCAGGCCTCTGGACATCTTGACCACCGGCTTGATGACATACAGGCCGAGGAGATAGACAAACAGGATTATGAGGATAATACTT
>DVHR01000010.1 GCA_018711925.1 Candidatus Coprenecus pullicola | reverse complement strand
GTCTTTAACGCGACCTATATCGCAAATATCCTGTGTCCTGTAGGTTTCATTATTGATGCTGCGACAGGAGCAATGATGAAGCCGGAGCAGAAGTCTTACTATGTGAATCTGGTACGTAGGAACAGCAGCGTGCCGGGACCCGTGATTGTGAATTATATTCAGTCCAATGTGGACAATACAGAAACGGATAATGGAAGTTCCGGGAACATACGGGTTGAGGACATAATCATCAGATGGATGCTGGACTCAGAGCCGAGAGGCGCAAGAGTGTTCTGGAGGGTGGTGTCAAGTGTGCCGCAGGAGGTGAAGAATACCAACGAGCTGTATCTTGGCACGACTCCGTATGAGGAGACGCGCTCATTCAACATTATGGGCCTTACATATGAGAATGCCCACAATGTGCAGATAGAGATAAGGATGAGCCGTGACGGCTATCTGGACCAGGTCAAGAGATTCAATGTCCGTCAGGCTCTGGATCAGCAGGAAATCAGTACTTTCTATGATCTGGTACCGAATGAGTAATCTGTTAATCAATTATAACATAAAATTAAAAACAATGAAAAGAAAATTATCAGTCGCAGTCTTGGTATTTACTGCATTTATGTCCGCTGTCTCCTGTGGACCGGCAACAACAACAGTAAGCAATAATGTAAGAACATTGATTACTTCGGATCCGGCGGGAGCCGTGGTGGTATTTGAAGGAAAAACAATAGGTACCACCCCATGTACAGTGAGTATGCCAGTGACGGCTACCGCTGTCAATCATGGAAGCATATTCAAACCGTCCATACAGACAACTGTAAAACCTTGGGAGTTGCAATTTATAAAGGATGGAGTGACGGAGAATGTGTCAGTTGATCCTAATGCTGTTCCTTTGCAGAACGGAATGGCGGTGTACAGCTATACGTTTACGCGTGCGGCCTATATGCATGATCCTACCATCATGGCCGGAGAGGCCGATAACATGGTCTTACGTGACAGTCCCGGGCAGACAGCTCTTGAACGCACTATTATCAGATGGTATTTTGATTCGGATCCGCGTGGTGCAAGAGTATTCTGGAGGGTGGTGTCAAGTATTCCCAATGTCGTTAAGAACACCAACGAGCAGTATCTGGGTACGACTCCGTATGAAGAGACACGCGCTTTCAACATTCTGGGGCTTACGTATGAAAATTCCCGTGATGTCCAGATTGAGGTGAAGATAAGCCGTGACGGCTATCTGGACCAGGTCAAGAGATTCAATGTCCGTCAGGCTCTGGATCAGCAGGAAATCAGTAGTTTCTTCGATTTGGTGAAAGCTGACGAGTAGGGTAGCCTGTTCAGTCTGATGTAAAAAGGGGTTGTGTCAATATGAATGTTTTGTCACAGCCCCTTTCTTTATTGATTACTGCCGGGAACTACTCGTACTGAGCGAGGATACCCTTAATCTGCTTGGGTTCCAGACGACCGTAGACTTTCTCGTCCACGAGCATGACCGGAGCCAGACCACAGGCGCCCACACAACGCAGGCACTCCAGAGAAAATTTGCCGTCAGGAGTAACTCCTCCGACATCAATCTTCAACTCTTTTTTCAGTTCCTCCAAAACACCCTCGGCACCACGCACATAACATGCCGTTCCCATACATACGGAAATAGAATGGCGTCCTTTGGGCTGCATGGTAAAAAAGGAATAGAATGTAACTACACCGTATACCTTGGCTACAGGTATACTAAGGTGACGGGCAATCTCGCGCTGCACCTCCTCCGGCAGATAGCCGAAGTGACCCTGGCACTTATGCAGGACGTTGATCAGTTCACCGGGAGCATTGCCGAACTCCGCGCATATCTCGGCGATCTTGTCCTTCTGACATTTGTTCAATTCTATCTTATCCATAAATTGCTCTCCTTCTTGTTAATCGTGTTTGTCGAAATAATGTGTGTGCAGCAGATGGTGCGCCTTCTCGCTCATAGGATGACCGAGGAACTCCTCGTACAGCTTGATGATGTAGGGATTCTCGTGCGACTTGCGGATCTTCTTGCCGGCATCCTCGCGGTAGATGGCGTCCATGCGTGCCTTAATGACACTGCTGTCTCCATGGTGGAAGGGCTGACCGGCACCTCCGATACAGCCGCCAGGGCAGGCCATAATCTCTATCGCGTGGAAATTGTACATGCCGGCGCGCATGCCGTCAAGCAGTTTGCGGGCATTGCCGAGAGTATGGGCGATACCGATGTTGATGGGCGTACCGTTGAAATCTATCGTAGCATGACGGATGCCGTCAAGCCCTCTGAGTTCCTTGAAATCGATACGGTCCAGCTTCTTGCCGGTGTATATCTCGTATGCCGTACGGACTGCGGCCTCGATCACACCTCCGGTCGCGCCGAAGATGACAGCGGCTCCGGTGGACTCGCCCAGCGGCGCGTCAAACTCCTCGTCAGGCAGCGACAGGAAATCGATGTTGGCCGATTTTATCAGCGAGGCCAGCTCGCGGGTGGAGATGGAGAAATCCACGTCCGGATTACCGTCCACCTTGAACTCGTCCCTCTGGCACTCGTATTTCTTGGCCAGACAGGGCATCACGGACACTACCACGAGATCCTTGCGGTCCACCCCTATTTTCTCGGCGAAATATGTCTTGGCTATGGCTCCGAACATCTGCTGTGGCGACTTGGCGGACGAAGGTACGTCCAGCATATCGGGATAGTTGTGCTCGAAGAAATTGACCCATGCCGGGCAGCACGAAGTCAGGATAGGCAGCTTGACGGTCTTGTCGCCTCCGAGGAAACGTCCCAGACGGTCCAGCAGTTCAGTACCCTCCTCCATGATGGTGAGGTCAGCTGCGAAATCAGTGTCGAAGACCTCGTCAAAGCCCAGTCTGCGCAGGGCGGCCACCATCTTGCCAGTCACTAAAGTTCCGGGCTCCATGCCGAACTCCTCACCGAGGGCGGCACGGACAGCCGGCGCGGTCTGAACAACCACCTTTTTGGCAGGATCCATCAAGGCCTGTATAATCTTACCAGTGTGGTCCACCTCAGTCAGGGCACCGGTGGGACATACCGCCACGCACTGACCGCAGAATGTACAGTTGCTGTCCACCAGTCTCTGCTCGAAGGCAGGAGCCACCACTGCCATGAATCCGCGGTTTACGGCACTCAAGGCACCCACGCTCTGAACGTCGTTGCACATGGTCTCGCAGCGGCGGCACATGACGCATTTGTCCATGTCTCTCTTGAGGGAAGGCGATGTATCTTTCTTGTATGTGGAGACAGCCGCATTCTCTACAGAGTGTATCTCCCTAATACCCAGACGTGCAGCCAAATCTTGAAGTTCACAGCGCCCGTTCTTGGGGCAGACAAGGCAGTCTTTAGGATGATCCGACAGAATCAGCTCAAGTACTGTCCTGCGGGCATTGATGACTCTCATGGTGTGTGTATGCACCACCATACCGGGTGTGCATACGGTAGAGCATGAAGGAGCCAGGTTTCTGCGTCCCTCGACCTCCACCACGCAGATGCGGCAGCCGCCGGGACGGTTCTCTACTCCGAGGTTATCCAGTTTCATATAACAGAGAGCCGGAATATCTATTCCCATCTGCCTGGCGGCCTGGAAAATAGTCGTTCCCTTCTCAACCTCGACCTCCCTGTTGTCTATTGTAAGTCTAATTGTATCCATCTCAGTTACGATTATTGAACGATTACCGCATTGAATTTACATTTGTCGAAGCATGCGCCGCAGCGGATACACTTCTCGTTATCTATGACATGGGCCTGCTTGACCTCTCCCTTGATCGCTCCGGCGGGACATGCCCGGGCACATGCCGTACATCCCTTGCAACGGTCAGGGTCTATAGCATACACTCTCAAAGCCCTGCACTTGTGAGCCGGACACCTCTTGTCCACGATGTGAGCCACATACTCGTCGTAGAAATTGTCAAGAGTTGAGAGCACAGGGTTGGGCGAGGTCTGTCCGAGACCGCAGAGAGCGGTGTCCTTGATAACCTTGCTGAGGTTCTTGAGGTAGTCCAGATCCTCCATAGTACCCTTGCCCTTGGTAATCTTGTCGAGAATCTCCTCCAGGCGCTTGTTTCCGATACGGCAGGGAGCGCACTTTCCGCACGACTCGTCGACGGTGAACTGAAGATAGAACTTGGCCACCGAGACCATGCAGTCATCCTCGTCCATGACGATCATTCCTCCAGAGCCCATCATCGAGCCGGCAGCTGTGAGATTGTCGTAATCAATGGGAGTGTCGAGATGCTTCTTGGTCAGGCAACCTCCGGAAGGACCGCCGGTCTGGACGGCCTTGAACTCCTTGCCCCCCTTGATACCGCCTCCGATATCGTATATGACCTCGCGGAGGGTCGTACCCATCGGAACCTCGATGAGGCCCACGTTGTTGATCTTGCCGGCCAGTGCAAACACCTTGGTACCCTTGGACTTTTCGGTACCGATAGATGCAAACCACTCGGGTCCCTTGAGGAAGATCACCGGGATATTGGCGAATGTCTCCACGTTGTTGACATTGGTAGGCTTGCCCAGATAACCGCTCTCCGCCGGGAAAGGAGGCTTCACTGTAGGCTCGCCCCTCTTGCCCTCCATGGAGTGAATCAGCGCCGTCTCCTCGCCGCATACAAAAGCTCCGGCACCGTAGCGTATCTCTATGTCGAAATTGAAACCGGAACCGAGGATATCGTCTCCGAGCAGACCGTAGTCGCGGGCCTGTTTCATGGCTATCTGAAGACGCTTCACTGCCAGAGGATATTCGGCCCGGATATACACCAGACCCTTGGAGGCACCGATACAGTAGCCGCAAATGGCCATGGCCTCGATGACAGAGTTAGGGTCGCTCTCCAGAATGGAGCGGTCCATGAACGCGCCAGGGTCGCCCTCGTCGGCATTGCAGACCACGTATTTCTCCGGGCCGGGACTCTTGGAGGCGATCTCCCACTTCAGACCGGTGGGGAATCCTCCGCCGCCGCGTCCTCTCAGACCGGACTTCTTGACTGTCTCTATGGCCTCCTGGGGAGTACCCTGAAGCACCTTTGCCAGAGCCTCGTATCCGTCACGGGCTATGTATTCGTCTATGTTCTCGGGATTGATGAATCCGCAGTTACGCAAAGCGATACGGAGCTGCTTCTGATAGAAGCCCATATGCTTCGAGTCACTGATATGCTTTTTGGTGTCGGGATCCTCGTAGAGCAGGCGGGTCACCTTACGGCCCTTTACCACATGCTCCTTGACGATCTCCTCGGCATCCTCAGGCTTCACATTGGTGTAGAATGTATTGTCAGGTATGACCTTGACGATGGGACCCTGCTCGCAGAAACCGAAACAGCCGGTCACCACCACCTGGACATCGTTGTCCATACCGGCGGCGGCTATCTCCTCTCTCAGTCTCTCCACGATTCTCACGCTCTCGGACGCACGGCAGCCCGTACCTCCGCAGCACAGTAAACTCATCTTGTAGTTCGGCATGGCAGACTAGATTTTTTCCTGGATTGTTTGATAATTGACCGGAAGGATACCGTCGACAAGCTCGCCGTGAAGCACATACTTGTCAATGATCTCCATGGCCTTGTCGGCATTGACATGGCCGAATACGACCGGATCCTCTCCGGGACGCTTTACCTCGATAGTCGGCTCGGCATAGCAGTAACCCATGCATCCGCCCTGTGTTACGATTACGGGTAGTTTTTCTCTCTCAACCCGTTCTATGATGGAATTCATCACGGCACGCGCTCCTGCGGCGATACCGCATGTGGCCATGGCTACGCGGATCTGGACCAGTTTGTCGGGATTGTTGCTCTTCTCCCGGATGTCCATCTCGCTCTCGAGTCTGGCCTTCATTTGACGAAGTTCGTCAAGAGACTTAATCTTACTCATAAGGTTCGGTTAATATTATAATGTAGTGTTGATTATGCAAATTTTATGAAAATATTTAACAATTCCTAATCTCCCGCATATTATCTTTAATCATTTCTTCCAAATTTCTAATAATTGTTAAATCTTTCAAAGCATCGTCGCCGAGGATTTCCCTGACATCCACCGTGTCGAAGAGATACTCCTCTCCGTTGTAGCGGTACGTGAAAAGAAAATCCAGAGCCGGGTTGGAGGAGACCAGCAGCATCAGGGCGTTGGCCACATCCCCGAGAGGAGGCCGGTCTATGTTGGAATATCCGAATACGGCCGTCACCTCCGTGCCCTTTCCCGGCTCCGACTCTATCCGCACGTCTCCCCCGCTCTGCCTGGCGGAGTCCATCAGCAGAGGTATGCCCATGCCGACTTTCCGGGTAGTGCGGGAAGTGAAGAAGGGATCGGACAGACGGCTGACCTGCTCCGGAGTCATCCCCTTGCCGTTGTCGCCGATCACGATGGTCAGCAGGTCGGCCCCGGGAGCCTCGTCCACGGTCAGTGTCACCCGGGTCGCCCCGGCGCTTATCGAATTCTGGACTATGTCCAGTATGTGCATTGACAGGTCGTTCATACAGGTGTCGGTTTATTGAAGTGAGACGCTCCGGCCGTCCTCCCCATGAAGAGCCTTGCGGATCTCAGCGAAGGAACGGCAGGGCATATTGAAATATGTGACGGCACGGCAGTAGTCTTCGGGGTAATGGGCATCCGACGAGCGGATAAATGACGGACTGAGCTTCCGCAGGTAGCGGTTGCGCTCCAGCAGCTGCTCCAGGTCGCAGCGGACGGAAATCTCCAGGGCATCGTACTGCAGGTCCGGAGGGATGAAGCCCAGCTGCGAGATAACCGAGTTCTGCTGCTTGTCAATATGGGCCGGGATAAACAATCCCCCTATGGACGAGACAAATGCCGCCACCTCGTCTATGCCTTTGTCCAGAGCCGATATCAGAAGATACGGAGCTTCGTAGATTACTTCCTCGTCAGCATTGACAGCCAGCTGATACCCGAACATCTCCTCGTCGTTCGGAACCTGAGGCAGATTGTCGTCCAGGAACCGCTGCAGGGCGTCCAGGCTCTCCTCCGAATCGGCGAATGCCAGACAGTGCGCCTCCTCCCTGGTGGTTATCTCCGCACCGCAGAGGATATACGGCTCACCGTCTCCGACCATTCGGCGTATCTCCCTGGCCTGGACCGTAGTATTATGGTCGGTGATACCTATTATATCATAGCCTTTTCTCAGGGCCGTCTCCACTATAAACGAGGGCACCATCCCGATATCCCCGCAGGGAGACAGGAAGGTATGCGTGTGAAGATCAGCCCTGAACCGGTTCATCGGCTCAGGGGTTGAGAAGGTTGTATATCCTGCCGGCCAGTTCGAAAGTCTGCTCGCTGGAACCCAGAATCGGGATACCTTCCTCGTCTGAGACCTCCCTTGCATCATCCTCCGGCTCAAATCCCTTGACAATAATAACCGCAGCCAGCTCCTTGAGAGCGGCAATGGCCATTACGTTCTTATGAGTCTGGAGAGTCACCCAGACTGAACCGTCCTTGGCAAAACCCATCACATCCGACAGCAGGTCGGACACATATCCACCTGTCACCTCCTTGTCCAGACCCTCAGCCCCGGAGAACACCCTTAGATTCAACTTTTCAACTATTTCTCTTACAGTCATGATTTTATACTATTAATTATCTTTCTCCTTATTGACAAACCGATCCTTTCCCCACACCTTTTCCATCAGATCTATGGCCTCACCTACCTGCAGTGAGCCCTCTTTCTCAAAGCGGGCCTGCATGAAGATGCAGTTGTTGAGCGATGCGTCATCCCGCACGATGTCCGCTGCCAGAGCCTCGCAGCTGGGGGCTCCGCAGGCCCCGCAGTCGATATCAGGAAGTATCTTCCTCAGCATTCCGGCCGCCTCCATCTTCTTGATGGCCACATTGATGTCCTTATCGTACTTGACCATGGAGCGTGGCTCTACCGCATCCATATTGATAGACGCGGAACAGTAACGTCCGTATTCACCGACAAGAGGATGTGTGTCACCGGCCTCAGATGCCTCAACCCTGAGATTGTCGGCCACCAGAAAACGGTTGCCCTGCACCAATATGCCGCCGGCGCACGACTCATCACAGCCACGCAGCTCAAGATAGTCTATAGGCTCCTCTATCTCCTCATTCTCCAGTTTCTCCAGAAAATCCATCACGTTGGTCATCCCGTCTATCGCCAGAGCCCGGCCCTCGATCTGCGAAGCCTCGCCTCCGGTAAGCGGCCAGCGCAGCCCTTTGGACGAGACAGCGTCATTGACAGCCTCACTTCCCTTGCCTGGCTCGGGATATTTCTTATTCTTAAAGGCATGCAGCACCCGGTTGTAGACATAATCCATATTGATCACTCCGCTGATAGGCGACTCATATCCGCCAACAGGAGACTTCACAGCGGCAATCTTGGCAATGCATGGAGTCAGATAGAATACTCCCAGCTCTGACGGATCTCCGCCGCCGCTCTGCCATTTCCTGACATAATACTGGGCCGTCACCTCGATCGGTGGCAGAAGCAGCATTATGTGGTCGATAAGCGAAGGGAAGCGCACCTGTATCAGGCGTATCACTGCCGGACAGAACGACGATATCACCGGCCTGACAGGAGCCTTCCGTACATAGGCGTTAATCTCCCCGGCCAGAGTATCCACACTCTGCTCGACCGTACATATCTCGGAAAAACCCATGTCACCCAGAATATCGTTAATCACCTCCGAAGGCACTTTCTTCTCAAACTGGGCATAAAATACAGCTGGTACAAGAAGCACGCGGTACTTATATGAAAGAATGTCTTCCAGATCGTCATCCACCACCCTTATCGCCCTGTTGGGGCACACCCTGAAACACCGCCCGCAATCTATGCACCACTCCGCATACAGGAGCGCCTTGCCTCCGGACACCCTGAGCGCCTCTGTCGGGCATACCTTTATACAATGCGAGCAACCGATACAGAAATCACTCTGTATCTCCAAAGCCTTATGAAAAGTATCGTGTTCCATGTCCGGGATATTAAAACTTTATGTAAATATAGAGCGTAGTGCCCTTACCGACTTCCGTCTCTATCCTCAGGCTGTCCGCGTTCTCCTTAATGTTCGGAAGTCCCATTCCTGCTCCGAAACCCATCTCGCGGACCTCCTTCGATGCAGTCGAGAAGCCTTTCTGCATCGCCTTCTCCACATCCGGAATACCAGGTCCCGTATCGGCCAGGACCACATTGATGCCGTCAGGCTCTATGTCCGCCGTTATCCTGCCGCCATTGGCATGGGCGACTATGTTGACCTCGGCCTCGTAGACGGCTATCACCACCCGCTTGACCACGGCCGGAGAAACACCCAGCTGCTTGAGCGCCTTCTTTATCGATGATGAGGCAAAGCCGGCCCGGGTAAAGTCCCCGGCAGCCACGTCGTATTCCAGTCTCATATCAATAAACGGGTTTCAGGCCGGCGCTGTACAGTATACCGGAGGTTTTGAACATCGAATAATCCGTGCAGATCACCACCATGCCGTTCTCATCGGCCAGGTCTATCATCTCGTCCGTCACTGCCTTGCCGCGCACGAAGATGATGTACCTCACGTCGGACATCTCTGCCGTACGGATGGACTGGACATTGGCCAGACCGGTAACCAGCAGGAAATTGTCTGTCTTTATGGTAAGCACATCGCTCATAAGGTCTGACGCGAATGCGTATTCAACAACCTCAAACATACGGTCTTCACCGCACATTACCTCGCCTTGAACAGCGTCTACTATCTCACCTATAGTCATAGTCGTCTCATTTGTTAAATCAGGAAAATAAAAATCACCTGCAAGTTACAAAATTTTCCTGAAATACTTGTCATCCGCATCCACAAATGCCGACAAACCTCAACTGTTTGCAGGATAAAATTCCATCAACGGCACAGTTCAGTTGAATGACAGGCGTTCCCGAGAATGAAATAGAGACTCTAGTCCGGAGCCGGCCTCATCTGCCGGAAAGATGCCTGACTGCAGCCTGGGCACAGACGCATCCGAATACTGCCGGCAGGTATGAGATAGTCCCGACCTGGGACTTCTTGTTGCGTTCGCCCTCTGTGGGCACTATCGCGTCCCGCTCTGGCAGCTCTTCCGAGAAAACTACCGGAAATCCCTTGGTAATGCCTATCTTGCGGAGTTTCTTCCGCAGGATGAAGGCAAGCGGGCAGTTGTAGGACTTGGAGAGGTCGGTAAGGCGCACTTTCGTGGCATCCAGTTTGGCCCCCGCGCCCATGGAGGAGACCAACGGTATGCCGTTATGGACGCAATGGGTGATGAGGGCAATCTTCGGAGCGAGAGTGTCTATCGCGTCAATGAGGAAATCCGGTCTGGGGACGGTTCCTGACGGTGCCGCAGAGACCTTTTCAAGAGCACCCTCCAGAATGGCCGGTACATTGTCCTCGGTCAGATATTCCGCCACCGTGACAAGCTGCAGCGCGGGATTGATGTCCAGCAGCCTTTCCGCCATCACCTCCGTTTTCAGCCTTCCGAGCGTTGAGTTCATGGCCAGCAGCTGCCGGTTCTTGTTGCTCTCCCCCACCCGGTCCGAGTCGATAAGCACCATCCGTCCGACCCCGGCCCTGGCTGTCATCTCCGCCGCATAGGCCCCTACTCCGCCCAGACCGGCCACCACGACGACCGCATCCCTCAGCTTCAGAAGAGTCTCCTCCCCCAGCAGCAAAGCTGTACGCTCCTGCCACTGCGGACTTTGCCTACGCTCAGATACAATTCTATCCGCTCCCGGATTATTTGCTGTATGCTCCATACCGGACGATTTTCCAGACTGCTCTACTTTTTCTGGTTATTTCCCTGTCCATCTGCGCTTTCAAGTTCCTTGGCCTCATTCCACAGGGCATCCATCTCAGCGAGCGTCATGTCCTTGAGCGAGCGGCCCTGACGGATGGTGTGCTCCTCCAAATAGGTGAAGCGGCGGCGGAACTTGGCGCAGGTCATCTCCAGTGCCGTATCAGGATTCAGGTCATACAGACGGGCGGCATTGACGACAGAGAACAGAAAGTCTCCGAGCTCGCCCTCGGCCCTCTTGACCGACCCGGGATCAGCCTTGTCCATCCGGTCCAGCTCCGTGCGGAACTCCCCGAGTTCCTCGGCCACCTTGTCCCAGACCTGAGAGCGTTCCTCCCAGTCGAATCCCACGGCCCTGGCCTTGTCCTGCATCCGATAGGCCTTCAGGAGCGGCGGCAGCGACACCGGCACTCCCGAGAGCACCCGCTTGTTGCCGTCCTTCTCCTTGGTCTTGAGCTCCTCCCAGTTCTGCACCACCTGGTCCGCCCCGTCCACATGGACCTCTCCGAAGACGTGGGGATGACGGTAGATCAACTTGTCGCACAGGCGGTTGATTACATCCACGATATCAAATTCGCCCTTTTCCGAACCTATCTTAGCATAGAATACTATGTGCAGAAGCACGTCCCCCAGCTCTTTGGAGACTTCCTTGTCGTCTCCGCGCAGGATGGCGTCGCTCAACTCATAGGTCTCCTCTATCGTCTGGGGGCGCAGGGACTCAGTGGTCTGCTTGTGATCCCAGGGACATTTCTCCCTGAGCTCGTCCATAATATCCAGAAGGCGGCCGAAAGCCTCCAGCTTGGCCTGCCTGGAACTCATCTCGTTTCTGCTCATTATTTCTGAATCTTTACTGCGTGCAAAGATACATCAAATCTCAGTTGGAGCGGCATTTTTTCAACTTAGGCTTGAGAGCGTGTCCCGGAAGATGAGGGACTGGAATTCGCCCTCCGTTGTATGCGTGAGGCTACACACAGGACTTTGTCAAGATAAATTTCATAATGCACCTGAAAATGTTTTAACTGGATTGCCACGCAAGAGTGCAGTATGTCTGCCCCATTTGGACGAGCGGAACGATGCCGCGGCAGAGTCTTTTCTTTGTTGCAGCTTCAGAAGAAGCAGGTTGCGTGCCGTTTCTTTGTTCTGTGACTGTGAGCGTTGAGTGCTGCTCTTGACGGAAATACCGGTCGGCAGATGGATGGCTCGGACAGCCGTCTCCACTTTGTTTACGTTCTGCCCGCCATGCCCGCTGGAGCGCATGGTTTCGTAAACAATATCTTTGTCTGAGATCTCTGGCAATATGACAGGAGCAATAAACTCCACACCGACAAACCAGTTCTTGCGAGGATGACCGGGACGATAACGGTTTGATGTCGCACGCCAGAGAACCGTTCCGCTCCATGCCTTTTCCTTGGCAAGATTCACTTCGGCAAGAAACAGCATCGACATATAGCAATCCGGCTCAGTATTATGCGGTTCACTTTCCACAAGTTCCGCATCCGGAAAGTCTTTCAACAGCTCACGGGCTACAAGCGACACACAACGGGCGCACTCAACCGGTCCTCGTCCAGCAGTCAGCTGAATGTATTTCTTCATTTGGGGATGTCTTTGATGTTTATACGTGGTCTGACCATTGTCATGACTTCGGCGGTCGGTTCAATCAGACGCAATATCTCGTTCATCGGTTTATATGCCTGGGGCGATTCGTCAAGAGTGACGGGGCAGACAGATGTGGAGAAGATGCCGCTCATGGACTTTTCAAAATCCTCCATCCCGATATTCTTCCTGGCGGCATTTCTCGACATGGCACGTCCGGCTCCATGCGGAGCGGAACAGTTCCAATCTGCATTTCCTTTGCCCACACAGACGGCAATGCCGTCACGCATGTTGAGAGGCAGACAAAAACGCTCTCCTTCTTCAGCTTCAACTGCCCCTTTACGCAGCATGGGATAGTCTCCGCATACAGAAATATAATTGTGGGTGGTGAATATAGAATCCACACATTTAGCCTTGCACAGCTTTTTCAGTATGGCGAGGATGCGGTCACGGATGACATGATGATTGTATAAGGCATACGCTTGTGCCACAATCATATCGGACAGATATCCATTGAGCGCGTCTCCCCACAGATAGCCGGTGAATTGTGCCCGTTTGGGATTCTGGGCGATGTTGTGCCAATGGTTTGCGACCTTCACACCCACATTCCTGGAGCCGCAATGTATTGTGAGCCATCCTTCCTGTGTCTTCTCATCCTCGCCATATTCAATGAAGTGATTGCCGCCTCCGAGAGTGCCCAAACTTTTGTAAAAGACAGATTCCTGGAGCTTTATCCTGCGGCAGAAGTCCGAAACAAAATGGGCGTCTATGCGCGGAGCTTCGTCAATCAGGTCAGGAGCAGCAGAACGCGCCTTCTGATATTGCGAATTGAGAAAGCGGAACAGTTCCTTTTCGTTAAGGCTGTTTTTCTCGCAAATCTCCATACCGGTCGGGATTACCGCACGTATTTTATGATCAAGCAAGGCAAAATCCTCCGGCGCAACTGTAGAAGAAAGTCTATGCATGGAAATGGTACATCCGATATCAACCCCCACATGGTCTGGATTAAGATATGTCCCAATCCGATACGCCGTACCGACATTACAGGAATTTCCTGCATGGACATCGGGCATCTGGACAATTTTTACAGAATCAAAAGCGGGATGGTCGCATTGTGCCTCAACCCACTGTAAAGCTGCATCTTCAATATTCTCGGTGAATATTTCTGCCGATGTGTATTGTCCTTTGATTATCATATTATATTCTTCAGAAAATCAAGAAGTTTCTCGTCCTCGCAATTCCAACGGGAAGTGACGGAGATTATTTCTGAATCCGATCCCGTGATTACGGCGATCAGGGAAAGCCCGTACTCATCGTGCGGGAAGTCTTTTCCGGGGAAGGCCGGTATCTTCTCCATATCGTCCCGGATGTAGAACTCAATGCTGTTCTTTCCATAGTCGGAATGTCCGTCATAGGCGACCTCAGATTCCAGTACGCACCAGTCGGGAGCGTACTCCCTGTACTTGCGGGCCTGCACGAATGAGGCTATCCGCTCTATCCTGTACCTGTGAGGACCCTCTGAATGGTATTCCTCCGCATCCAAATCTATATTGACACTGTTCTTCACAGCTTCAAACGACTGCCCGTTGAAGTCCCCGTCGTAAAAGTCGAATGCAGGAGAATTGCAGATAACTTTCAGGAGGGCTATGACTCGGGCCACCCCTTTCTCAGTGTCAAGGTCGATTTCTCCATCGCGGCTCCACCTGAGGAGCCCGGGATAAAAGGTATTGTACGGATAATTTAGATTCAGTTTGTCTTTCATTGGACTCGTATTTCAATATCATCTATAGTCGTGTCGCTTGTCACCACCCTGTCCTTCAATTCTTCGGAAATGTCGAGGGACGTGAAGTCACTTCCTTTTTCCCGATGTATGGGAATAATGGCGGAAGTGGGATTCACTGTATTGCAAACCATTGCAAGAGCATCCCGCGAGGCATGTCCGGATGTGTGCAGATACTCCAGGTTCCAGTCGTGCGAATGTACGAATGAGTCTGTCGAAGCGCTGTGTGCGGTATGCTCCGCAAGGATATACCCCTTGAACTGGGAATATATGAAGACCGTCTCTTCTTTTGGCAGCAGAGGCATCAGCTCATCCAGCCATCCCCTGAATTTGTCGGAGTTCCGCACAACCATGGTAAACCCTGTGTCCATCAGGGGCTGCCGCAGAGTCCCGTCGTATTCAACTGCATCTGTAAAATCATATATTCTGTGGTTGCGTTTTAATTGCTTCGTGAACTTCGTGAATGTTTCCAACAACTTACACTGATATCCGTCCGCTATGAACGGTCGGCCTTGATGGCGTGTCGCCTGATAGAACGATGCAAGCCTGTCCGGGTCAGTCGAAGAACATAGAACAAAAGTATATTTGTAACCGGACATCAGTTCACACGCCTTCTGCTGTAGTTCTTCTTCAGACATCATCCTCACATCATTTCTGGAAAGCATTGTGCCCTCGGTGATAAGAACATCAATACTTTTCCTTGCAATAAATTTGCTCAATACGCCCTTCAGGTATTTACCCAGATAGCCGTGGTCCCTGAAATCCCCTGTGTGCAGGATTTTCTTGCCGCCACACTCTATCACGAACATATAGGCATCGGCCGCCGAATGGCTTACATAGTATGGAGTAATCTTTATGTCCCCGACAGTTACAGACTTATCGGCTCCATATTCTTTGAACCCTCTTACAGCCTGGAATGCAGACTTGTACTTCTGCTTCAGGCTGTCCACGGGAATATTCTGCATGTGAGCATAGAATTTCTGTTTGACCTTCTTGGCCAGATACCCCAGATATTGATCAACTCCCCTTTCAGCTACAGCCGCTTCAAATGCGATATGATCCCCGTGATAGTGGGTATAGAACACTGCCGACACCCCGTCGAGGAGCCGGTCCAGATTCTCCGGGACATCATACTCGTCCTCGACCGGGCCTTCCGCATCCGGAAGATTGTGCCCCAGGTCGATGAGTATCTTCGTCCCGGATGCGGACTCTATCCCGGTGATGCAGCCTCCGATCTGGTTTATTCCGCGGTGGATAGTGATTCGCATCCTGTAAATTGTAATTTATTGGTTTTAATTATACCTTGTTTTAATTTTAAATTCATCGAATTAAGATTAAAGCATCTGTACTCTATAGAATACTCGATATTTTTCTTTTCTTTCAAATCATCTATTGCTGTAATTTTTTTATTTTCAATATTATTCCATGTCCTTTGTTCATTTTTAACATTTATTATCTGGATAAAGTATTTTAAGCAATCAGGATTATCCCTCTCCTCGTTAATTAATTTACAGATATCTTTTCTATAATCATTTACATCTGGATTATGAGCTTTAAATTCAATAAGTGCTATTCGTTTAAAATTACCTGCATCTTTAGCCATTATAGCCAAATCAATTCTTGCTGAAACTCCTTTACCTTTAGGTGCTACCACCGTCGGACCGCCATTATCCTCATCAAACACATAAGATTTGTCAGTAGGTGTTTCTACTGAATAATACAGATCAATATTATTTTCATCAGCATACTTGTTCAATTGTTCAACGAATATAAATCTCAGCTCTTGCTCACTAATCCTGTCTTTCTCTGACGGTTTAGTCCTGTCTTTCTCTGACGGTTTACGATGTTCAGAATATTTAGGAAATAAAATTCGTGAACCGATTTCTGGCAAATTCTCTTTGTTTTCCGGCTCTGCTTCTCTTTGAAAGGCATATACTTTTTTAATAACCTTGAAAGACCTTCGGGTTA
>DVHR01000072.1 GCA_018711925.1 Candidatus Coprenecus pullicola | reverse complement strand
ATCTTACCATCTCCATTAGCGATACTTACGGCCTCCCATTCCGTGAACAATCCATCCAATAACTCATTATACTCTTTCATAAATAATTTGATTAAATTGTTAATGTTTCGTATTTATAAAAACTTTTATCGCAAATTACTATCCATATTGAGTTACAATCTCAAAACAAAAATAATATTACCACTATAATCACGGATGACAAAATTACTGAGATTTTCTAAATGGCCGGCAAATACAGGATGGAATTTCACAAAAGTGAGTTCGAGATAAATCAGATAAGGGAGGCAGGCTCGGGGCCAGTACTCTCCCTTATCCAATCAAAGACTACTATTTCTTGGGGACAAAGGCGTAAACCTTTCCGTTAACTAACTTAGCCTCTCCTCCCATAAGCTGAGCCGCTTTTACCAATTCTCCGTAAGTGCTGTAAGTCTGCACATTGCCATTAGGGAAATTTAAAGTGTACATAAAGTTTAGTGTTTTGCCTGCCGGTGCCGGATCAGACCGTTATAAAATGCAGAAAGCGTGGCACCGAAGCCTATTTCAGCAAGCAGGTTCTGGAATACCTTGAAGATAAAATAGGCAGCAGCCCCACGCCCATACCGGTAACGGATATGACGTGAGATAATGTCCGCATATTCTCTCTTCAATGAATTTTCCAGATTCGCTTGCGAGAATAAACTTACACTCTCCGTGTTTGTCAATATGTCGTTCAAATATAACAAACTTTTCATTCAATACATCATTTATTGTCTAAAATATGCATTTCCGGTCACTGGCGGACATGGCGCTGCTGCCCGGTCATTTTCCGCAAAAATAGCCGCAGCCTATGTCAAAAAGAAGCTCACGCTGAGAAACAGCACAAAATTTTTCCTGACTTCGCAAAAAGCATATCCACGCAGTTTACGAAATACACCACCGATGACGCGCCTTTGGTGCGCCATACTGTTTTCTTACTTATTTTCAGGCCGTATCAGAGTTCAAGATAAAGACCATTGCGGAGGCAGTCGCAGAATACGATCTTGCCACCGCCGGGGCCTATGCGCTCGGTCACTTCCTCGACCCGGTTGTGCCCGACTATCTGGATGAAGCCATGCAGAGGCTCATCCAGTTCGCTCTCATCAGCCCAGAAAATGCCTCCGGTGTCCCTGCGACGGCCTCCACGGGCATAACCGACACGGAGCAGCGCCGGTATCTGGTCTGCCGCCGGATGGTTCAACTGCTCCGCTACCGGCTGAGACGCATCACCGCAGAAATCACACTCAAACCACTCCTGCGATACCCCGGCATGGGTAAACAGATACTCTCTGTCCTGAAACGCATATTGGAACAAATCGATATTATGCAGGAACATACACGAAGCCGCCTCCGCTATCTCCTCATCGAAACGGGTACCTATGCACGCATCCTCACAGAAATAGTGCAGGTCATGATTGCCCAAAAGCAGCACCACGTCCTCCGGCCTGTCCCGTTTCAACTGCATAATCGCCCGAAGATTGTCCAGGAGCTTCCCGCGATGCACATATCCATACGGGTCCAGATAGTCCCCGAGGAATACCACCCTGCACCCCGGATGCGCATCCACCACATCCCGCCACAGGTCCAGTCCGTGTACATCGCCTATTGCTATCGTCGTTTTTTCCATACTCCAAATCTAATCAAAATATCTCAATCCCCGCCTTTCTCCTGCCATCAAGCACCAACTGCAAAGATAAGTCCATGATGCGCCACAACACAGCACAAGCCAGCACTACTTTTGCAGGCATGAAAGAAAAGCTCATGCTGAGGGACTGAGCAACATTTTACTAAATTTGCATAAAAACAGCGTAACTATGGCCAGAGACTTGTTCAACCGGTATATCTGGCTCGTGGACACCATCCACAGGGCCGGAAAGATAACATTGCAGGAGATCAACAGCAAATGGCTCCGCAACAGCATGAGCGGAGGAGTGGAACTGCCCTTGAAGACTTTCCACAATCACAGAAAAGCGATTGAGGAGATCTTCGACATAAACATCGCCTGCGACAGGAAAGACGGATACCGCTACTACATAGAGAATTCCGACGACCTGAAGAGCGGCAGCATCAGGGCTTGGCTGCTGAACACATTCGCTGTCAACAACCTCATCAACGAGAGCCAGGACCTGAAAGGCCGCATCCTGCTGGAAGACATTCCCTCAGGACAGAAGTTCCTGACAACCGTGATAGAATCCATGCGGGACGGCCACACCCTCCGCATGGCCTACAAGAGCTTCTGGAAACCCGACGGGCACACCGTTGAGGTCGGGCCGTATTTCATCAAGATATTCCGGCAGAGATGGTACATGATAGCATCGGTTCCGTCGAGAAATGTGCTGCGGACATACGCCTTGGACCGCATTCTGAGCCTGGAGGCGACTGAGAACACTTTCAGCATGCCCGAGGACTTCAACCCCAAGGAATATTTCCAGAACTCATTCGGAGTAATCCTGGACGAGAAATGCCCTCCTGAATTCATTGAGCTGAAGGTTTACGGCACCAAGAGAGATTACTTCAGGACGCTCCCCCTGCACCATTCGCAAAAGGAGATAAAGACAGAAGAGGACTACTCCATATTTCATTACTACATCTCCCCCACATACGACTTCATTCAAGAGATACTCTCGCACGGCTATGAGGTCGAGGTCGTATCCCCCTCGCACCTGAAAGGATACATCAGATGGCAGGCCGAGACGATTGCATCCCGATGAACATTTAACATCAGCGACTTAAATGAACGACAACAGTCCGGCATACACGACAGAATACATCGCGGACAGCGCACATTATGATAAAGTCATAGCCCGCGTTGCAAGCGTTAAGCGTCAGCTGTGGATAGGCACGGCCGACATCAAGGACCTGTACGTGGCACAGGACCGACAGACCGTCCCGTTTTTAGCCATAATAGCCGGGCTGATAAGAAAGGGCGTGGAGATACGTCTTATACACGCCAAAGAGCCGGGTCAGGCATTCCGGGAGGACTTCGACCGCTACCCTGAGCTGGCAACCGGACTGGAACGGATACTGTGCCCGCGCGTCCACTTCAAGCTGCTGATATTCGACATGAAGACCGCCTATATAGGCTCGGCCAATCTCACCGGTGCCGGCATTGGCATGAAAAGCCCTCTGCGCCGGAACTTCGAGGCCGGCATCCTCACCGACGACCCCGCGCTCGTGGAAGCCGCCGCCAACCAGTTCGACAGCGTATGGATGGGCTCGCACTGCCGTAAATGCGGACGCAAGGCCTTCTGCGGCGACCGCATCATCTAAGCGAGAAAAATTTTATCCTGAGCCATGTTTTGGCATAACCGGACTGTATTTTTGCCGTTAAATTAAATTTCGGTTATGAATCAGATAATAATGAGAGTTAGGGGTTGGTCAGCCGGTAACGTAGGAGAAGTCCGGGCATTGTTGGACGGCGGGTCTTGCCACATTGATTGGGGTGACGGGAACAATTTTGTGTATAAGGCCGACGGACAAGAACTTCATGTAAAGCACGAATATCCTGAAAAAGATGTGGAGACAGAAATAAACTTTGTCATAAGGATATATTCCGATTCAGATAATATTATCGGGATATATGCCGAGTGCGGGGATCTGACGATTGAAGACATTGACATCAGCGGATGCCAATCCTTACGGTATTTTGAATCGTTATCAGCATGTACGGAATTTGACCTAAGAGCCAATCCTGGAATAACTAAAGTGAAGTTAGTGGGTGACTATGACGGAATTGCCGACTTTTCAAACAGCCTGGAATTAAAGGAACTTTCCATTTCTTGGTGTTTTGCATGCAGTGATGCGTATCAATTATTCGACCTTGATTTGTCTAAATGCACCAAGCTGGAAAAATTCAAGTGTTTTGCCATTCTTACACCTATAAGAATAAAATTGCCGAAGTATTTTCCGTTAAAAGAATTCACTTATGGCGAGAGCATTAATTCCTGCTTTTCGAGACAGCAACTTAAAAAGATTGTGAAGATTATAGAGCATAACAACGGTAAAATCCTAAAAGACAACTTATGGGGATTTCCCCATAGTGAGGTTTTTCTGCAGCCAGAATCCAAGAATATGTGTCTAGATACACCCGTTCCGATGCAGGCGCATATTAAAATGACAATTGCAACATCCGGTCATGGATACCTCGCATGTATAGTCTTGCTGCTTGATGGAGGTTCCTGCGATATAGACTGGGGGGACGGGCAAACATCCACTCTTCATGCCGAAGCTACAGAATGGATGTTTGGAATGCACATATATTCGCGAAAATGCATGTCCAGACAAGTAGTGATAACATCTGAAACAGGCAATATTATCGGAATGATTACTGAAAATTCACCGTCCTGTCACGCCGACGTGGACGCAATTGATTTAAGCGGCTGTCAGTCCTTACGATATTTTGGGGCGAACTACGTATCGGACTTGGATATAAATATCAATCCCGGAATACGGATAATAGATCTATTTAACATTTATTGCAAATCATTAGATTTTTTAAACTGTTCAGGACTTGAGCATCTGTATATCCGCTCAGGAATTGGCGGAGGCCAAAAGGCACAAAGCCTCGACCTGACAAAATGCAGACATCTGCAGTCTCTTGCGCTCGTTTGCCCGGATCTTACCGATATAATAATTGACGAAAATTCCTCCCTCGAACTGCTTGCGTATAAATTCACACCTCTGAATGAATCCACAATCAGGAATCTGCGGCAAATCATCAAACGGAACGGGGGTGAGTTGATAGAACTTAATCAAGATGACTCGCTTAGTGACATGATGATGTGTAAATATCATGAGGAATCAAAAGCGGATACCACAACGACTGAAGACAAAAATGAAGCTAAAGATGATTAAACCGAAGGCATTGATCGGGCTGCACAAAGAAGGTTACTGCTACCCGCTGGCAGACGTCTCACATCTGATATAGATAGGGACTGTCGTAAAATGTTGACATCTTTCTAACAAATTGTTTGTCAATGTGGTAGAGATTTTATATCTTTGAAATATAAACAAAAATTCCTCCAACAGGCCGTAGGAAGCTGAATTTGGAGGAATTGCA
>DVHR01000071.1 GCA_018711925.1 Candidatus Coprenecus pullicola | reverse complement strand
TGCCTAAAAGACCTCTTTGCAAAACCTAACTGCAATATTGTCAATGAACTGGATGGTTCTACCGAACCTACTTTGTTTTAATTGTTAAACTTTTTAATAACTAGTCCGGAATTTTACCGGACACGAGTGATTATGCTACACACATTATGTAAATTTTTATAACTTTGACTGCATGAAAAGATTATTTCCAACACTCATTCTGGTCATGTCCGCAGCACTTTCGCTTCTTATCCAGTCCTGCTCGGACAGGGATTCAGAAACAGAATATAAAAAATATTCCGACCTGTATGTCGGCTACTGCCGGAAAGGTCTTTTCGACAGCCTGGCAATCCAGGCCGGTGAGGTATTCGGCAACAGAGACGGAAGTATGGACACCAGGCTCATGCTCCTGTCAGGACTGCATTCCGCCCAGGCCGCCATTTTTCTGGACAACTATCCCCGCGCCGCGGCCTACATAGATACATTGAGCCGGTTCGACAGGTGGCACGACTATCCGGACCTGGCAGCCATGCTGAACGGCATACAGGCCTCATACGAAATAAAGGCCGGTTTCGACTATCCGGCGGCATTGGCGCATCTGACCGATGCCCTCAACTGGTACCGTGAGGACGGCAACGAGGTCAATACATGCAATGCCCTTTACAACATCTGCATGATTTACTTCTTCAGAAGAGACACTGTAGGACTTAAATATGCCAGACAGGCACTGGAGATAAGCGCGGACAGTCCTGAGGATCCGTATCTGCTATGCACGGCTGACGTAGTAATGGCCATGATGCTGCTGATAAAAGGCGACTACACGAATGCTGAACGCTATGCACTGGAAGCGAAGGGAATTGCCGACAAGGAACGGTATACTCTCGTCGACTCCCGTATCTATATGGTCTTGGGGGAGGCCGCACTCCAGCGCGGGGACATAAAGATTGCAGGAGAACTGCTGCAAAAAGGATTCTGTGCCGCACGCAATTCCGACCCGGACTTCTATTTCGAACTGGCGCTTCCCTATGGCCGGATGCTGATAGAGTCCGGAAGATACTTGGAAGCCGGAGAATTTCTCTCCGAGACACTCCGCACAGTTAACAAGAACAACAATATACGATACAGATACAGAATACTTGAACTGCTTTCAGAACTGTACGAGGCACAGGGAAACATCCCCTCCGCATACAGCTACTATAAAAGCGCGGCAAGCTCCAGGGACAGCATAATGAATGTCGACAAGGAGACCTCGTTCAACAACCTTCTTGACCTGTACGGGAAAGCCTCGCTGCAGAACATCATCCGCAAGCGGCAGTATGACATGTACGTCACCATTTTCATCTGCATACTCAGCATCCTGACCGGAGCTTTCTTCTTCTACAGATACGTCCGCCAGAGCAGGCTCAACAAGGAACTGGTCCAGCGCAACCAGGAATATCTGAAAAGAAGCGAGATGCTGCGGAAATACCTTAAACCCGAGACTTCTTCCGCGAATAACGAATCAGCGGACGAGGAACTGTTCGGAAAACTGGAGCATCTTATGCGCGAGGAACACGCTTACCGGTCAAATGACATCTCTCTGGACAAACTGGCCTCACTGCTGGGCAGCAACAGGACATATATCTCCCGTGTCATCAACCGCTATGCAGACAAGACATTCTGGGGCTATGTCAACATGTACAGAATTGCCGAGGCTACTGAGATACTGTCCGATCTTGACCTGAACATACAGATAAAGAACATATACGAGACTCTCGGATACAACTCTGCCGCCTCGTTCTTCAGGGTCTTCCGGGAAGAGACCGGCATCTCACCTTCCAGATACAGGGAGGAGGTCCGTAAAATGAAACACAAATGATCTGCAATATGAAAAGATTTACTGCCGTTGTCACTGCCATACTGATGACAGTATGTATTGGGGCTGTCGGGAGATCCGGTTCCAAACCTTTTGTGATTCCAGAATTGAAATCCTGGGACGCCGGGACAGGCGCGTTCATTCCAGAAGAAAGCTTCCGGATAGCTGTCCCGTCAGGAGACGCTGAGCTGCTGCGGGTTGCAGGGATATTAGCCTCGGATTGGGAGACTCTGTCCGGATACAGGCCGGAGGTCATCTCCGAAAAAGGAGGCAAGGGAGACATCATACTGACAATCAAGAATGACAACAATCTGAAAAAGCTAAGCGGCGGAAGCGACGAATGCTATTCGCTCGACATATCGGACAGGGTAAGACTCTCAGGGCCTACGGTTAAAGGCGTGTTCTGGGGCACGCAGACCCTTCTGCAGATGGCCGACAACAGTCTTCGGGAAACGTCTGCATACCGCGACAGCACAGCAGGCTCCGGCAGAGCATACTTCCCATGCGGCAGAATACTGGACTGGCCTGAGTACGGTCTGCGCGGCTTCATGATGGACTGCGGACGCAAGTACATTCCCATGAGCTATCTGCGTAAACTCATCCGCATCATGGCCTATTACAAAATGAACACACTCCAAGTGCATCTCAACGATAATGGATTCAAACAGTATTTCGGAGGGGACTGGGACCGTACCTACGCGGCATTCCGCCTCGAATGCGACACATATCCTGGACTGACCGCCAGGGACGGACACTATACCAAGGAGGAGTTCATCGGCTTTCAGGAAGAGGCCTCCGGCATGTACGTGGAGATAATACCTGAAATAGACGTGCCGGCCCACTCCCTCGCCCTTACCCGCTACAAGCCGGAGATCGGCTCGCAGGAGTACGGAATGGACCATCTTGACCTGTTCAATCCCGAGACATACACCTTCGTGGATGCCCTGTTCAAGGAATATCTGGAAGGCGTGGAGCCGGTATTCAGAGGTCCCCGCGTCCACATCGGCACGGACGAGTACTCCAACAAAGACCAGGATGTGGTGGAGAGATTCCGCTATTTCACCGACCACTATATCCGTCTGGTGGAGAGCTACGGCAAGCAGGCTGTGGTCTGGGGAGCCCTTACCCACGCAGACGGGGAGACACCCGTAAAGTCGGAGAACGTGATCATGAACGCCTGGTACAACGGATACGCCGACCCAAGGCAGATGGTGGAGGACGGCTACAAGCTCATATCGATTCCGGACGGCCTGGTCTACATCGTTCCTGCCGCCGGCTACTATCATGACTATCTCAACGAGAAGCATTTATATGAGAACTGGACTCCGGCCCATGTCGGGGACGCTGTCTTCGCAGAGCGTGACACATCCATCCTCGGCGGCATGTTCGCCGTATGGAACGACCATGCGGGCAACGGCATCTCTGTCAAGGATATCCATGACCGCCTCTTCCCCGCCCTGCAGACCCTGTCCGTGAAGATGTGGACCGGAACTGAGACTGCCCTGCCCTATGCGGACTTCGACAGCACCCGCCGCTATGTACGCGAGGCTCCCGGCATCAATTTCAGCGGACGCATCGGCACCGAACCCGGCTGCGTGCTTGAGATGGCTGAAGTGACACCCGGAGCCACCCTGCCCTACCCCGAGATCGGCTATGACTACACCGTCAGCTTCACCATCGAAGGCAAGGCGGAGAAACCCGGTACGGAACTGTTCCGCTCCGAGGACGCAGTATTCTACCTCAGCGACCCCGTCAGCGGCATGATGGGCTTTGCCCGCGACGGCTACCTCAACACCTTCCGTTACAGCATCCAGGACGGTGACCGGCTCGAAGTGACCGTCAAAGGCGACAACCGCTCTACCACCCTGATCGTCAACGGCCGCGTCATCGACCGGCTGGAGACAGAGAAGCGCTGGCACAATGAGGGCAAGAGCGTGATATACTACGTCCCTACCCTCGTCTTCCCCCTTGAAAAAGCCGGAGACTTCAAGAGCCGAATAACGGACCTCAAAGTCTCCAACTATCTGGTTAAAACGGGGCCGAGTGAGTAAATCGCAAAGCCTTATTTGAGGCTGCGGCCGAGATTGACCATCTCAATGGCGGTGGTCATGGCGTCGAAGCCCTTGTTGCCCGCCTTGGTGCCGGCACGCTCAACTGCCTGCTCTATGGAGTCGGTGGTAAGCACGCCGAATATCACAGGCACATCGCACTCCAGTCCGACATGGGCTATGCCCTTGGTGGCCTCATTTGCAACCATTTCGAAATGTGGAGTAGCACCACGGATTACCGCGCCGAGGCAGACGACAGCATCGTATTTCCCCGAGCGGGCCATCTTCTTGGCTACGAACGGAATCTCGAATGCACCCGGCACCCAGGCGACATCCAGGTCATCCCCGTTGCCGCCATGGCGCAGGAATGAGTCTTCCGCCCCGCCGAGGAGCTTGGAGGTGATGAATTCATTGAAACGGGCCGCCACGATGCCGATTCTCTGGCCGGTGGCCGACAGATTGCCTTCTATTACTTTCATATCGTATGTTTTGATTATTTCATGTGCTGTTTTTCCTGATTCTGAAAATGCAGAAGATGCCCCATCTTCTTGTACTTCGTGTACATGTACAGTACATTCTTCTCATTGCATGTCATCTCTATGGGATCGCGGTCCACCACCTCAATGCCGAAATGGTCCAGACCGAAGATCTTCATCGGGTTGTTGGTCATCAGTATAAGTTTCCTTATACCCAGATCGGAGAGAATAGCTCCTCCGACATCATAGTCACGAAGGTCAGCCTTGAAGCCAAGGGCAATATTCGCCTCCACGGTATCCAGGCCATTGTCCTGAAGCTCGTATGCCTTGAGCTTATTGATAAGGCCTATACCCCTGCCCTCCTGGCGCAGATAAAGCAAGACTCCGCGTCCGGCCTTCTCGATGCGCCTGAGAGCCTCGGCGAGCTGTTCTCCGCAGTCGCAACGCAGCGAACCGAACACATCCCCTGTAAGGCACTCCGAATGCATCCGGCACAGCACCGGCTCGTCTGTGGTCAAGTCCCCCTTAATCAAAGCCACATGGTGCTCTTTAGTTATCCTGTTGACATATCCGCAGATACGGAAATTACCATACTTGGTAGGCAGGGCTGCATCAGTCACTTTCTCCACCCATTTCTCATGGTGCTTCCGATACATCACCAAGTCGTCCACGGTAATAATTTTCAAGCTGTGTTCCCTGGCAAAGGCAATCAGCTCGGTGGTACGCATCATATCCCCGTCCTCACGCATGATCTCGCAGCACAGACCGCACTCATCAAGTCCGGCTATACGCATCAGATCTACGGTAGCCTCGGTATGACCGCGGCGCTGCAGCACTCCTCCCGGCCTTGACTCAAGGGGAAACATGTGACCGGGACGGCGGAAATCCTCCGGTCTGGCGTCCGGCTCCACACATTTCATAGCCGTTATGGAACGCTCTATGGCCGAGATACCGGTCGTAGTGGAAACATGATCTATCGATACTGTAAACGCCGTACTGTGATTGTCGGTATTGTGAGAGACCATCTGGCCCAGACCGAGCCTACGGGTCATCTCCGCGCTCATCGGCATACAGATCAACCCCTTGCCGTGGACTGCCATGAAATTGACATTGGCTGTTGTGGCATAGCGTGCCGCACATATAAGGTCGCCTTCGTTTTCTCTGTCCGGGTCGTCTATCACTACTATGATCTCACCCTGACGGAGTGCCTCTGCCGCCTCGTCAATAGTATTAAACTTTCTTTCTGTCACTTTTTCCATTTTTATATAAAATACTTTTTAATCGTCTAAAATCCGTTCTGCATCAAAAATTCCATACTCAACTCTCCTTCGTTCCGGCTGTCATCCTTCCCGACATTGAAATGCAGGAGGCGCTCCACATACCGGGCCAGCATGTCCACTTCGACGTTGACCGGCGAGCCTACACGCAGACGGTGCAGGGTAGTCGAGGCCATGGTGTGAGGTATAAGCGACACCGTAAACGAGTCCGTCCAGACCGAAGCTACAGTAAGGCTGGTACCGTCCAATGTCACAGAACCCTTCTCCGCAATGTATTTCAAGACATTGCCCGGTACCGACACCCGCATCAGCAACGCGATACCGTCCTTTTCAAGAGCCACCACACGCCCGCAGGCATCCACGTGCCCGGAGACGATATGGCCTCCGAACCGTCCCCCGCAGAGCATGGCCCGTTCTAAGTTGACCTTTGAGCCGACAGACAGACTGCCCAGAGAAGTCCTGCGCAGGGTCTCCGGCATGGCATCCGCCGTAAAGCTGCCATGACCTGGAGTGACAGTCAGGCAGACTCCGTTGACAGCTATGCTGTCTCCGACAGCCGTGCCTTCCAGCACCTTGGAGGCCTCGATCTCGAGCAGCGCACCGCTCTTGCCGGTCCTTATGGCACGGACCGTACCTATTTCCTCTACTATTCCCGTGAACATAATTCCGAATGTTTTGATGCAAACCCATGTATCATCCAGTCACAGCCCGAAGGCGACACAGACTCGACAGACACCGGAACGGCCTGACTCATAAGCGCGAACCCGTCTCCTCCCACAAAGCCCTTGGCAGCTCTTCCGCCGATAATCTTGGGGGCCATGAACACATAATACTCATCCACACAATCCTCGCTTATCAGACTCCAGTTAAGCTCCGCCCCTCCTTCCACCAATACAGAACTGAAACCGGCCTCACCCAGTCTTTCCAACAGATTCCGTATATCCACCCTGCCCGCGGATGCCGTGCACTCCAATGTCTCTACCCCCAAACCGCGCAAGGCTTCCAACCGTTCAACCCCAGCCTCAGATGTATGAGCCACTATGGTACGGTAATCCTTTGCCGTCAAGGCCAAAGCCGAGTCCAGAGGCAACGAGGCATACGAATCAGCGATGACACGCACCGGCTGACGCATCCCCTCCAGGCGGCAGTTGAGCATCGGATTGTCAGCCAAGACTGTTCCGATTCCGGCCAATATTGCCGTACATTGCCCCCGCAGTCCGTGAGCAAGATGCCGGGATTCCTCGCTGCTTACCCATCTGGAATCCCCGGAGGCAGCCGCGATACGCCCGTCCAAGGTCACCGCGCTTTTGAGCACAACCCAAGGCTTACGTGTCGTTATATACTTGAGGAACACACGGTTGAGATATATCGCCTCTTTCTCCAGCAGACCTGTCTGAACCTCAATGCCGTGACTGCGAAGAATCTCCGTTCCCTTGCCGGCCACAAGCGGGTTTGGATCGGTCATAGCAGTAACCACCCGGGATATTCCGGCTTCTACTATGGCATCCGTGCAGGGAGGCTGCTTGCCATGATGGCAGCATGGCTCGAGCGTAACGTACATTGTCGCACCGGCCACTGACTCCGTACACGAGGACAGCGCATCCCTCTCTGCATGCAGACTGCCGTAGACATGATGCCAGCCCTCCGCTATGATCCGGCCTTCTCTGACTATCACCGCTCCCACCATAGGATTCGGGTCTACATGTCCCCTGCCGTTCTCCGCCAGAGCCAGCGCCCTTCGCATGAATCTTATATCATCATCACTCCACATAAAACAAAAATGCCTGAATACCAAAAGTACTCAGGGCAGTCCGTTGTCGGCAATCAGCGGTAACGGCCATTCTGCCGGTGCCGCTCAGCACCTCTCTTCCATCCGGACTGTCACCGTCGGTATCGGAATTTCACCGATTCAGTCCCTGAGCATCAGGGAGTCGCGGACTGTCACCGCCGGTAGGGAATCACACCCTGCCCTGAGAGATATTCTTATTTGGCTGGCAAAT
Source organism: Candidatus Coprenecus pullicola (assembly GCA_018711925.1). GTDB lineage: Bacteria > Bacteroidota > Bacteroidia > Bacteroidales > UBA932 > Coprenecus > Coprenecus pullicola. The sequence continues at coordinate 16,105 of DVHR01000071.1, read as the reverse complement.
ATAAATAAATTTTACAAACTTTGTGCTCGATTATGAAAGAAATACGGCATATCACCATCACCGACCCGCATGACTGTTGCGGCTGTACCGCCTGCTCATCGGCATGTCCGAGAGGCAGCATCACCATGAAGGAGAACTCCGAAGGCTTCCTGTATCCATCTGTGGACGGGAATACCTGCATCGAATGCGGACTCTGCGTCAAGGTATGCCCTGTCATCTCGCAAAGTCCCGTCCGCCGGCCTATCGAGGTCTATGCTGTAAAGCACCCTGACGGGAAAATCCGGGAAGGCAGTGCCTCAGGAGGGGCATTTCCTCTGCTGGCCTCCGCAATACTGGAAAAAGGAGGCATGATCTTCGGCTCACGATATGACAATAACCATGAAGCAGTGCATGACAGCGCCGCCACTCCAGCCGAAGCGGCAGCCTTCACAGGCTCCAAATATCTGCAGAGTCGGATGGAAGACTGCTACAGCAGAGTAAGAACCGCCCTGCGCGAAGGACTCCCGGTCCTCTTCACCGGCACCCCATGCCAGGTGGCAGGTCTCAACCATTTCCTCGCCTCAGGAGCCGGAAAAGTCCCGACCGAACGCCTTGTGACAGTCGACCTCATCTGTCACGGAGCCCCTTCTCCCGGAGTCTGGAGAAAATATCTTGCAGAGGAAATGGCCGCCATGGAAGCCCGCGGTTACAGTGCCGTTACTGTGGACGAGGTCCGTTTCAGGGACAAAGAGGATGGCAAGGCCGGATGGAAAGGATACAATTTCAAGATATTCTTCAGCGCCACTGATCCTTCCGGAGCCGTCTGCCACCCGGTGCTGAGCGAAAAGGGCAAGGCCGGGAACCTCTTCATCCGCGGCTTCCTGTCCGACTTCTACTCCCGCCCGAGCTGCTACCGCTGTCCTGCCAGGGAATTCCGCAGCGGCAGCGACATCACCATCGGGGACTTCTGGGGCATCGGCGACCTCCGTCCCGACTTCGACGATGACCGTGGAGTCAGCGCTGTCCTCATCAACACTGAAAAAGGCCGGAGACTATTCTCCAGCCTGTCCTGCGACAAACTGCAAATGACATACGGAGACGTCCTGCGCCGAAACCGATGTCTGGAGACATCCGTTGCCGAGACGGAGAAACGGAAGGCATTCTTTCTGGCCTGTCCGGACCTAAGCAAAGGCTCAGCCGCCTCATGCGATATCCACGACACTGTCCGGAAGCTGCTGTAAAGGGGGCTGTATCAAAGTATTCATCTTGACACAGCCCCCTCGCCTCAATTAATCCTATTAATCACACCTACTCTATCAGCTTGAGTATAGTGACATCCTTCACCTGCTCATTGCCGGTATTGTCCTCTCCGACGGAACTTGTCACGAAATAGGTCAGATTGGTACTGTACTTAATCCATCGGTTACGTCCCTCGTTGTGCAGGTACACTGCGCCGTCCCCGTATGTAATACGCCAGATGTAATACGCGTCGGAAGATGCCGGTTCGGTTTTCATAAAGAAGAAATTCCCTTCAACCGAAGTTCCTCCCGCAGAGCCGATATAGTTCCCATTGGTATTGCCCGCAGCCTCGCTGTACAGCCAGTAATACCCGTCAGCACCTGCTACCGGTCCTATTGTGAATACATAATCCATCACATCACCTACAACCGGAATACCGCCCAAGTCAGGATCATACTCAATTGTCACCGCGTCTATCTTAGATGATATGTGCTCCGATGCCACACGGTAGACATAATCGGACTGCCTGTATGATATCAGGTACTTGTTGTCCGGAGAGAACTGCTCGTCTTCGGATATTTCGACAAAATACGGGTCCCTGATTACCTGTCCCTCCCCGAGCGTCATCTCCACCTTGTACAAAGTCGCATCAGGATCATCCAGCTCGAAATTACCGTCACGGAAGACGAACTCATTGTTGTCGGTCACAACCTCCAGAGTCACACCGCTGTAAGAGCCGCGCATAACGGGTACGTACACATATCCGCCCCTTTCCAGAGGAGACAGTCTGTCTATCGTTGTGGTGACACTGTTGGACACACCGTTGAAAATCACGTCTCCGTTCACGGATCCGGCCACATTTACAGTTCCCGCCACAGGCTGCGCCGCAGTGAATGTCACCGACTGTATCTGGTCCTGAGGGAAATCCGCAGTGGCAAAATCAAACCTGATCACAGACACCGGCACGTCATAGCTGACTGACACGGATGTCTCACCGGTCTCAGGCACATGCGTACAAGCCATCATTGGAATCACAATACCGGTACTGTTGACTGCACTTATCGAGTCCTGCGTCTGCTGAGCGCTGATTTCCAGGCTGAGATCAGCAAGCGTTCCTCCAGCCAGTCCGTCTCCAGGATAAACCACGTACAGACGGTTGTCCGTCCCGGCACTCTCAGGTATTGCCGCCGTAAACACACCATCAGAAGATACCTGCGCTTCTTTGACCACGTCCGATGCACAATCTGTGACATAGGCCACCACATCTCCTTCGCACCACACAAGATGTGAGTAGTCGGAGTACTCGTATTCGAGACTGGTCCTTGTATCCGCCTCCACAGGGTAGACAGTTATACTGCGCGTCTTTATGCTGTCCGACACTTCCGTAATCTGACAGGCAGAGAAAAGAATGGCCGATACTGTGGCCGCTACTGAAAGATATATATTGCGTTTCATGATTGTCGTTGTTTAGTTAATGAATGTTATTCCCATGGATTGATTTCAGTATCACCCCAGTTGCCGGTATCAACATCATCATAGTCCCTGGCAGGTCCTTTGTACACTGTGCATCCGTCATCCACCCGCAACTGGCTTGGATTGGCATTCTCGTTGATATACAACTCCTTCATGCCGTTATCATGACAGAACACCGATGTAATTACTGCCATGCTTGTTATATCAAGAGACTCTATCTGATTGATAGACACATCCAACATGGCCACGTTTTTCAGATAATTCAGACTCAGTTGCGTGAACTTGTTCGACGCCAATGTCAGGGAATTGATATTGTCACATCCCCTCAAATCCACCTTTGTCAACTGATTGCCGCCAAGTCCCACGGATACGAGCGTGCCGGTGGCCGGGAACAGGACTGACGTAATCGCATTCGCACTTGCCTCAATCTCCGTAATTGAAGTGGCGTCAGTCAGATCCAGCTCTGTCAGATCATTGCTGGAACAATTAAGCAGATACAACTGCGTACATCCCTCAAGGACAAGGGATGTCATATCATTCTGCTGCACATAGAGATAGGCTATTGAGGAGCCCGTCATATCCAGCTCTGTAAGGGCATTGCCGTAAACAGTCAAAGACCTTATGACCGTATTGCAGTCTGACAAGTCTATGGAAGTAAGCTGGTTATCATGCAAATCAATATCTGCGAGTGCCACACATCCATCCAGATTGACAGAGGTTATAGCATTATTGAAAGCATTGATTGACGTCAGGTCCGAGCATCCGGACAGGTCAAGCGCCCCTATCTGGTTGGACCAGCATGTAAGGCCGGTGAGTTTCTTGTTTCCTGAAAGATCCAGGGAGGTCAACTGGTTGGAGGCCACGTCCAAGGATGTGATCTCAGGATTCCGCGTAAGGTCTACTGACGTAAGAAGATTGCTGTATAACTGGAAATTATAGAGCTTTGAGCTTGCTGTCACATCAACTGAAGGAATCTGGTTGGCATAGGCTATGAGCTGCTGCAGTTCCGGACATCCGGACACATTCAGACCGGAGAGCTGACTCTCGGAACAGTTCAGATACTCCATTTCTGCTTTCCCGCTCAGATCAAGGGTAAAGCCGGACATGGGATTTCTGCGCGTGGTAACGTTTACAAGAGCATCATTATTACTGAAATCCAGTTCTGATATGGAATTGTAAGCGATGTTGATATCCTCCAATGCCTTGCAGTCCGAGATATCCAGTTCCGACACAGCTCCGTCCACTATGTTCAGGGACCTCAATGCCGAGCATCCCGTCAGGTCTACAGACTCCAGTATATATCCGGTCATGTCATTGGCCTTGAGCAATTCCAGCGAAGAGCAGCCGCTTAGGTTCAGATTGAGGATGAGGTTATGGTCGCAATACACTTCCTTCAGGGCGGTCATGCCGCTCAGATTCAGATCCGGTCCTACCGAATTGTAACTGAGCGTCAGCTTTTCAAGATTAGTCAGTTCCCTGATGCCTTTCACTGAGGTTATGACAGCCTCCTGGTCCGTGCATGTTATCTCTGTTATTGCAAGCTTTTCCTCCTCACTCAGGGCTCCGTCCGAGTCCGTGTCAAACTTGCTCAGCAGAAACGCAAGAAAATCAGGGTCAAATTCCTCTCCTTCCGGCTCGTCTCCTCCAGTGCCCCGAGCAGCCTGAGTAACAGTTACGGGTTCAGAAACGCCTCCCGCCACAATAGTGAACGACGCGCTTCTGGAACTTACCGTATCATTATTGGGCTGTACTGTCAGTTCAACGACAATATCCCCTGCCTCGCCTCCTTGCGGAGTAATTGAAAGCCACTCCTCAGGCTCATAAGAGATATACCACTGAACATTTGTGTTGAAAGAGAAGTCCTTGGAACCGGCTTCAGCAGAGAATTCAACAGCTGCCCCGTCATTGAGAGTGATCCTGGGCTCCACCGTTTTCTCGCTTTTCTTGCATGATGTCATTATGCACACCGCACTCACGACAAACATAATGAGGTAGGATAAATTTTTTCTCATATCAGTAAGATTTGGTTTAAAAACTTGTACAAATATATAAATCAGCCGCAATTATAAAATTACGGATTTTTCAAAATTTGTATAATTGATGTTTTTAAAACCGTCCCTTGGACTCCGTTCTGAACTTAGATGGCGGAACTCCAGTCTCTTTGATAAAATTGTTGTAAAAAGTGGTCAGGTTAGCGTACCCAACCTCATCCGCGACTTTCTTTATAGGCATGTCTGTCTCTGAAAGTAATTTTATACTTTCCTTTATGCGCATGGAATTGAGCCATGCATTAAAGGAAACGCCGGCGTATGTGTTGACTGCCCTCGAAAGATAACTTCTGTTTGTTCCCAGACGGGCGGCCATATCCTCCACTGTAAGATTCTTCACGGCGTACATTTTCTCCTGCCGCATCAATTCAGAAAGTCGGTCGAAAAGCTGCCTTATCCTCCCGTTCTCCCCGCAGGCTCCGTCATGCTTGACAGCCTCCAGACGTTCCATCAGCTCTTTTTCCCGCTTCTGATAGGCATTGTACTTCTCCACAAGCTGCCTGTACATCATATTCTGCGAGCGGTTCCGCAAAACCACGGCCAGCACCACAACCAGTGCCACGACAAACGCGGCTATTACAAGTTCGGTCAACTGTCTCTGCTTGAGCAGCTGCATGTCCCTCCGCTGGAGCTCGTTGGCGTTCTTCTGACTCTCATACCTCCTTATAAGACTGTTGAACGAACGCTCCCGTTCGACATTGAACACCTTGTCCTTCAAGCTATAATACATAGTGAGATATTCCATCGCCAGGTCGTATTCCCCCATAGCGGTATACACTTCCGCCAGTTCCTGATATATGCCGTATCCATAGAAATAAAGCTGATATTTCTCTGTAATCTCCAAGCCTCTGGTGTAATATGCCACAGCTTCCGCATAACGTCCCTTTCCGGCCAGAAACTTCCCGTAACCAGCCAAAGCCTCCACCTGAATAGTACTGTCTACGTTCCTGTGTGTCTCCAAGCAGTGGAGAAACACGCGCTCAGCCTCATCGTCTCTGCCCAACGAGGCCAGAATTGATGCATATAGCGGCTCATAGGAATCGGAACCCACCGAATACTCCGGCCACTGCCCGGCCTCACGGATATATCCGAGAGCATCCGCGTCATTGCCCAGGCTATGGTGCATATATGCGTACATCAACGCTCCCGCATACATAAAATAACTGTCACCCGTCCTGCTTCCGTAATCGTAAATCTCCCCGGCAGCAGCAAGACCGGCCGGGTCCTTTCTTATATAGTGTATGATGGCCACATTGGTCAGCAACTTGTAATAAGCATCCGTATTGTCGCTTTTCTCAGCATAGTCCATAGCTGCATAGAAATGATGCAGAGCATTCTCATATTCTATCGCATTTATGAGACTGAAGACCCCTATGATGTTGTGTATGATAATACATTCCTGATACATCTCAAGCTCCTCGGCATCCTGCGTCACGTCATCAAAATAATAATACATCGAATCCGGGGAGAAATTCATATAGTACAGCCTTCCGAGCCTGGCTCCCAGACCTACGGCAACCCGCCTGTCACCCGACAGCCGGGCACTGTCGTATTGAGTTCTGGCCACTCCCACAGCCCTGTCGTACTGACCCGCAGAGACAAGACTGTCCACCACTGCGCAGGGATTCCACTGAACCTGGGCATTATCCGAACAGGCAATAAGCACAGGCACAAGAAAATATACTGCCAGCACCGGCACCCGTCTCCGCATTACCATCTTCCGGCTTCTTTTAAAAAGCCCGTAACGAATGACAAGACTTTCTTTATGTACTCCAGAACTTTTGACGGCCTGTTCATATCCGCGACCCTGGAACGTATCTGCGCTGCCATATCCTTGAGCGGCCCGGCCGCAGCCTCCATCCTGTCCAACAGACCTTCCGCAGTCTCCGAGAGCATCTCCCTCTCCATATCCCGCAGAGTCAGAGCGACTGTCTCCAGCATCTTCCTGTCCTCCTCCGGAATATCCGGATCCAGGCGCAGGGCATCATTGTCAGATATGGCCCTACGTATCTCATTCAGAGTATTCAACTGTTTGTCCTTTTCCATAAATCCTGTCTAATTAAGCATCCCAGCGACCTGTGCTGCCAGACGGTTCAGACGCACCAGTTCCTCATACAGGTCTGCGGACAGGTCCGTCTCTCCTGCCGCCAGGTCAGCCGCCAGTGATGCGTGGGCGTTTTTCAGAGAACGCAGTGCCGAAACACAACGGTTCCGGACAGCGGGCAGATTGTCCGCCCTGCGCACAAGATCCACGTATGCCTCCATATCCGACACTGACACAGCCTCACCGGACATCTCCATGGCCGACAGCCAGGCGGAGAAATTGTCCCCCAGACTCTCCCTCTCATGCTCTATCAGCGCATTCATCTCATCACTGCGCAGAATGGACATCAAAGAGTCACAACTGGCCGTCACCAGCGTATCCCCGGCAATCACGACATTCCTTACTGCCTTGGACTGCACAGCCTTCATAATCTCCTCGGACGCGTATCCAAGAACTCTCCCGGCCATACGGGCATATCCCTCCGGCAGACCTTCCTCCTTGTCCGCCAATATATTGTATCTGTAAATCACCGAATCCACCCTGGAGCCTATGCCTCGGAACTGAGTACCGGCCCCCTTCCACCTCTGCTCGGAACTGAGGCTGCGCAAGGCCCTGAGATAGCTGTTCAGCACATCCACATAACCATCAGCCTTCCGGACCATGCCCTCATCATCCATAGAGGCCTCGGCAAGGGCTGTCACCTCGGCATACCTGGTCTCTCCGGAAGAAAGCGACAGAGCGTAATACAGCCCGCGGTGCAGCCTTATATCGGCCATTTCCCCGAACAATACGGCCGGAGACCTGGAGACTGTATCACTGTTGAAAGTCAGTTGCCTCACCGCTTCCAACTGCGCTTTCGACAACGGCGAGCACGACACAGCGGCCAACACGGAAAGGACGATTCCGGATATTATTCTGAAGATCCTCATCATTCCCCTACTGAAGCTATGTCGACTTTGTACATCCAGGGCCAGTATTTGCCGGTCAGATAGACAGAGCCGTCATCGGGATTGCAGGCTATGCCGTTGAGCACATCGGTGGACGAGGTCCTGTATCTGGCATCCAACAGTCCGGTGCAGTCAATCCTGCCGGTAAGCTGTCCTGAGACCGGATCTATGATGACTATAAAATCCTGGCCGTAGACATTGGCCCATATCTCTCCGTCAATATATTCCAGTTCATTGAGATACGGTACCGGACGCACACCGTCCTTCACCTCCAGAGTCCGCTGCTCCATGAACGTAACAGGATCCCTGAACGACAGGACAGAGGTGCCATTGCTCATAATCAAGGAACTGCCGTCAGTGGTAAGTCCCCAGCCCTGCCCCTGGTAAGGCAGCTCCGCGAGCTTGGTGAACGTCTCTATGTCATATACGAGACACAGCCCCTCGTACCAGGTGAGGATGTATGCCCTTCCGTCAAAGGCGCATGAGCCCTCTCCAAAATATTCTGCAGGAAGTATCTCCTGCCTCAAGACTTTTCCTGTAGCAGGATCCACCTCCCTGAAAGAGGACTCTCCGTACTGGCCCGTACTCTCAAACATTCTGCCCTCGTAAAAGAACAGTCCCTGCGTATAGGCCGAAAGGTCATGGCGTATCTCCTGTTTGGCGGATACCTTGTACCGGGCCAGGCCGCCGTCATTGACATCCCCGGCACGGTTCATGAACGCAAGGCAGAGACAAGCCGAGGCTGCCAGCAGGGAAAACACTGAAATCAGTAACCGGTGCCTCATTTCCTATGGGACTTGCTGTATTCCAAAGCGGCCTTTACGAAAGCCACGAATATGGGCTGAGGATTCTCAGGCGTGCTCTTATACTCGGGATGGAACTGCACTCCTATAAAGAAAGGGTGCTCCGGAATCTCCACAATCTCCACCAGCCCGGTCTCCGGATTGCGGCCGCTGGTCCGCATACCGGCCTCATTGAGCCGGGTCACATAATCATTGTTAAGTTCATAACGGTGACGGTGCCTCTCGCTTATAAGCGGTTTTCTGTATATCCTGTAGGCCAGCGAGCCCTCGTCTATCTCGCACTGATATGCTCCCAGACGCATCGTTCCGCCCTTTATGGTCGTAGTCTTCTGGTCTGCCATAAGGTCTATGACAGGGTCGGGCGTATTGGCCTCAACCTCCGTTGTCATGGCATTCTTAAGTCCCAGGACATCACGGGCGAACTCCACAACGGCCATCTGCATACCGAGGCAGATGCCGAAGAAAGGCACCCCTCTCTCACGGGCGTAACGGACAGCCTTGATCTTGCCCTCAAGTCCCCTCTCTCCAAAGCCAGGCGCGATGAGGATACCGTCCATACCGGCAAGTTTCTCCTCCACATTGTCCTCCGTAAGGTACTCGCTGTGAACCGGCACTACCTTGACCTTGCAGCGGTTTGCCGCACCGGCATGAATGAACGACTCCAGAATGGACTTGTACGCATCCTGCAGTTCCACGTATTTCCCGACCAGTGCTACCGTGATATTTGACTCCGGATGGGCCAGCCTGTCCAGGAAAGCCTTCCAGCCCTCCAGATCCGGCTCGAACACATCCTTCATTCCAAATTTTTCCAGTACGATCTCGTCAAGTTTCTCCTCCTTCATCATAAGCGGCACCTTGTATATAGTGTCCGCGTCTATGGACTCAATGACAGCGTTGGGACGAACGTTGCAGAACAAAGCCAGTTTCTTACGAAGTTCTGGAGAAAGCTTATGTTCCGTACGGCAGATAAGTATGTCCGGCTGCACTCCGTCCTGCTGCAGCAGCTTGACAGAATGCTGGGTAGGCTTGGTCTTGAGTTCTTTGGCCGCATTGAGATAAGGTACGAGCGTCAGGTGAATCACCAGACAGTCCTCATCCGGCAGTTCCCACTGAAGCTGACGCATGGCCTCGATGAACGGCAGGGACTCGATATCTCCGACAGTACCGCCTATCTCGGTAATAATCACATCATACTGTCCGCTCTTGCCCAGCAGCAGCATCCTGCGTTTGATCTCATCGGTTATATGTGGGATTATCTGAACGGTCTTGCCCAGATAGGCACCCTGTCTCTCCTTATCTATGACAGTACGGTAAATCTTGCCAGTAGTGACGTTATTCGCACGGGATGTATAGATATTGAGAAATCTCTCGTAGTGACCAAGATCCAGGTCTGTCTCCGCCCCATCCTCCGTCACGAAGCACTCTCCGTGCTCATAAGGGTTGAGCGTGCCCGGATCCACGTTGAGATATGGATCGAATTTCTGAATGGTGACCCGAAGGTTCCTGGACTGTAACAACTTTGCTAATGAAGAGGAAATAATGCCTTTGCCCAACGAGGACACGACACCTCCCGTAACGAAAACATATTTTGCAGACATACTATATTATTTACTTACGGGGGAACAAAGTTAGTGTAAAAAAACTATCTTTGCAAGATATTTTTCAATCTCATCCGTAAATGAAAAGTCTTACAACAAGATACACTCTACGCACTTCTGACGTGGACATCAGGAAGAACTACAAGGCCTTCGCCTTCATGTCCATGGCACAGGAGATGGCCAACTGGCATGCGTCCAGGATAGGATTCGGATATGACGATCTTATCAAGGACAACATCTCCTGGGTCGTATCGAGGATGAGGGTGAAATATCTCGAAGCCCCCAAGTGGGAGGAGGGGATACAGTTCACCACATGGCACAAAGGTCCGGACGGAGTATTCTCCCTCAGAGACTTTGAAGTCTCGGACACGGATGGGAAGAGGACCCTGATTCAGGCCACCAGCTCATGGCTGCTCATAGACACGCTGTCCCGCAGGATGCTGCGCCCTGACCACGTTCTCGGCGAGAAAAGTCCTGCCACCGCACTTGACCGCGACGCCATTGCAGAGCATTGCGGGAAACTGGTCACGCCAAAGGACGGCATGAAGCCGGTGCGTACACATGTGGTACTTTACTCAGACGCGGACTTCAACGGCCATACCAACAATGCGAAATACATCGAATGGGCCTTCGACACCCTGCCTCTGGACATTGTCTCGGGCAAGGACATCGACGAGTTCCAGATCAATTTCAACCACGAGACCCGTCCGGGCGAGACAGTAGAGCTGCTGCGCGGCATGACCGGCCCGGATACGTTCTTTGTAGAAGGCCGATGCTCCGACAAGACGGTCTTCCAGTGCCACATAAGGCTCAAATCCTGATATTTTCCTTATTAAAACCTACAACCGTGGATCTGACAATATTCAACGAAAGTTTCTTTCTTACAGTAGAGAAAATAATGGTGGTGCTGGCCGTCGTGGTCTTCGCCGCCCTGCAGTACTTCAAAGCGGGCTACGGATATCTGCGTACAAAGGGCTGGGGTCCCATGATCGACAACAAGCTGGGCTGGGTGCTGATGGAGATACCGGTACTGATAGTCACCGCCATCATCTACATCTACGCCCAGGGATGGCACCGTCTGACCGCCACCATTCTGGTGTCGTTCCTGACCGTACACTACATCCAGCGCTCGCTCATCTACCCCTTCATGATGAGGGGCAAGAGCAAGATTCCCATAAGCGTCGTGCTCATGGGTGCGGTATTCAACGTCATAAACGCATACCTCATCAGCGGCTGGCTTTTCATACTGGCCCCTGAGGACAGATACACACTCAGCTGGCTGTACTCTCCGCAGTTCATCGCCGGAGCCCTGATCTTCATCTTCGGCATGGTGGTCAACCTGCACTCGGACTACATCATCCGCCACCTGCGCAAGCCCGGTGACACCAGGCACTACATACCGCGCGGAGGCATGTTCAAATACGTATCCTCGGCCAACTACTACGGTGAGATCACCGAGTGGTTCGGTTTCGCCATACTCACCTGGTCCCTTCCGGGCATCATCTTCTGCATGTGGACCTTCGCCAATCTCGCGCCGAGGGCCAACTCCCTGTACGAGAAGTACACCAAGGAATTCGGCGAGGAGTTCACCAGCCTCAAACGCAAACGACTAATACCTTTTATATATTAAATGGATTCCCTTTTATTCACACCGGCCAAGATAGGCCCCATAGAACTTAAGAACCGCGTCATCCGTGCCTCGGCCTACGAGGGCATGTGCGACGGTCACGTACCCACTCAGCAGCTGAAAGACTACCACACGGCCCTGGCCCGAGGAGGAGTAGGCATGACGGGGGTGGCATATGCGTCCGTCAACAAGAGCGGCCTGTCCTTCCACCGCCAGCTGTGGATGCGTCCGGAGATCATCCCGGGCCTGAGAGACCTGACCGACTCGATACACGAGGCGGGAGCCAAGGCCTGCATCCAGCTCGGCCACTGCGGCAATATGTCGCACCGTATGTACTGCGGACAGAGGCCGGTGGGAGCCTCCAGCGGATTCAACCTCTACTCCCCCACCTTCGTACACGGTCTGCGTGAGGACGAGATCCTCCAGACGATCAAGGACTTCGGCAATGCAGTGCGCATCGCCCGCGACGGAGGCTTCGATGCTGTAGAAATACACGCCGGCCACGGCTATCTCATATCGCAGTTCCTCTCACCCTACACCAACCACCGCAAGGACAAGTACGGAGGAACTTTGGAGAACCGCATGAGATTCATGGATATGGTGATGGAAGAGGTGATGAAGGCTGCCGGAAACGACATTGCGGTACTGGTAAAGACCAATACCCGGGACGGATTCAAGGGCGGACTGGAACTGGAGGACTGCATCAGGGTTGCCAAGCGGCTGGAGCAGGACGGAGCGCACTGTCTGGTGCTCAGCGGAGGCTTCGTCAGCCGGGCCCCGATGTATGTGATGCGCGGAGCCATGCCCATCAGCGTACTCACCGGTTATATGCCCATGAAGCTGTGGTGGCTCAAACTGGGCGTCAACCTGTTCGGAAAGATGATGATAAAGGACGAGCCTTTCAAGGAGGCGTTCTTCTTCGACGACTCGATTGAGTTCCGCAAAGAGCTTAAAATGCCGCTGGCTTTTGTCGGAGGACTCAACTCCCTGGAGAGCATCAACAAGGTACTCAATGCCGGCTTTGAATTCGTGGAGATGGCCCGTCCTCTGGTATACGATACCGACTTCGTAAACAAGCTCAAGGACGGCACATGCACCGTAAGCGGATGCCGTCACGCCAACTACTGCGTGGCCCGCATCTGGAACTACGACATGCAGTGCCACGAGAACTGTCAGCTCTCCCCCCGTATGAAACGCGAGGTGGAGCGCAACATTAAAAAGTACTATAATAAATAGGCGGGACGCTCTATCGCTGCCGGGCCGTAAGGTCCGGGGGAGGAAAGTCCGGGCAGGACAGAGCACCGCACTGTGGAAAGCACAGGTAGGCGAAAGCTTACGTCACGGGTAACAGAAAACAACCGCCCCTCCCTCGGGAGAGGTAAGGGTGAAAATGCAGGGTAAGAGCCTGCGTCCGTTCGATGGCGACATCATCGGAGTATCCGCCTGCGGCCTGCAAGGCCAAATATACCGGCAGTCAAGGGCTGCTCGCTCTTTGCCGGGGGGTAGGCTGCTCAGATAAATGATAGAGGCCGTCCGGGTCCGCCCTGACGGTACAGAACCCGGCTTACAGTCCCGCCTTTTATTATTTTAACAGTTTTGTAACATCATTGTAACGTATCTGTCAACGGGCAGGACGATTTATTGCCCATCTTTGCATCCCGACAAACTCAGCATGAAACATAGCCGTACACAGCACATAATGAGACTATTCAGACACGCACTAACCGCCTGCGCACTCCTGTTCCCCGTTCTCAGCGCAGTAGCCCAGGACAACATTTACGAAGTATCGGAGGAAATGAAGGAGTCCGATTTCCAGCCAAGAGTGGACGTAGGATTCGAGATTCCGCTGGCGGATGACTTCTCGTTCACTATCAACAACGAGCTGCGTTTCCGCGACAACTGCACGCGGATAGACCGCAACTACCTGCAAGGCTCATTCTCGTGGGAGACCTGCGACTACTTCTCACTGGACGCCGGATATATCTTCCAGTCAATACTGAACATAGGAGACGTGGAGTACGAAAGGGAATGGCAGTACCGTCACAGGGTATTCCTGGACCTGAAGGCACAGATAGAGCTGGATGACTGGAAGATCTCGCTGACCGAGCGTCCCCTGGTCAACCTCCGTCCATGGGCCGACGGCATACACGACCCCCTGGACGAATGGCTTATCCGCTCCAAACTCAAGGTTGACTACGATATTCCCAAGACCGAGCTTACCCCCTATGCCTTCTTCGAGTTGTCCAACACCCTCAATACCGTGGACTACGGCGGAGGCCCCTTCGTGGACCGCCTGCGTTTCTGCGTAGGTATGAAATGGGATTTCTCCGACTTCTGCAACATGGAACTCTACTACTATTTCGACATCAAGAACTCCCGCGATGTAAGCTATACCCACAATGACATCGGGGACTTATACCACATCTACCTCAACAAGGAACAGCAGTACGTCCATGTCCTCGGCCTCTCCTTCAACTTCGGGTGGGATTAGCAGGTCATGCCAGCCACTGCACAGGCGCTGCGAAAATACAGGATTCGGGTTCACCTGTGCGGAAATAAAAAGAAGAAAAGCGTATTTTTGCATTTTGGAGACAAAACGGTTGCCTCCGAAATGCTTATGTATATGAGAAAACGGAATCTGATTCTTACCATGATGACGGCTGCAGTCTTATCTGCAAGTCAAGTAAACGCCACTGCAGCCATCCGATCCACCCCGGCGGACTCTCTCATCTATGCCCGGACCATGCAGAAGCTGATGCCGTATGCGGGACTGCCTGCAGGAGAACTGATGGTCAGGACAGCAGAGCTGTTCTACGGCACGCCTTACAAGAGCGGCACTCTGGAAAGCGTCCCGGAGGAACTGACCGTGAACCTGCACGAGACCGACTGCATTCTTCTGGTGGAAGCCTGCACCGCGATGACTCTTCTGCTGAAGGACAATGCCGGAGACGGCATTCCACCTTTCAGGGACTTCTGCGCCATGCTGCGCAGTCTGCGCTACCGGGACGGCATCATCAACGGCTACCCGTCCAGGCTGCACTACACTTCGGAATGGCTGTTGCAGGCCAGCTCCAACGGATTTCTCCGCGAAGTGACTCAGGCGCTCGGCGGCATCCCGCTGGAGCAGGAATTCTCCTTCATGTCCTCCCATAGGGACAATTATCCACAGCTGCGCGATGATCCTGAGGCAACTGAGCTAATCCGTAAAGTCGAGCGTAGACTGGACACGACTGCCTCTTACTGCTTTATTCCCGCCGGAAAAATCGGAGAGGCGGAAGACGGAATCCTGGACGGAGACATCATCTGCATCGTAAGTACTATTCCCGGCCTGGACATCACCCATACGGGCATCGCCTGCCGCACCCCGGACGGCAAGCTGCACTTCATCCACGCCTCCATGCGGGAGGGGAAAGTGGTTCTGGAGACCCGCACCCTCGTGGAATACGTGAAAAAGGGCGGAATCCGCGTAGTTCGTCTCAACAACACAAAAAACACGTATAATTTCCGGCACATGTGAGCATCCTTCGGATATTTATGCTAACTTTGGTCATAGATATTTTATTACCACAAAACACTTATACTGACATGAGAAAAACCTGTATTTTTGCGATCATTATCGCATTGCTGTCCTTCTCATCCTGCTCTAAATACAAGTACGAGCAGGTGGACGGAGACCCGACCAAGACAAGAATCTACACACTTGACAACGGCCTGAAGGTGTACCTGAGCGTCAATGACGAGGAACCCCGAATCCAGACATTCATCGCCGTGAAGGTAGGCGGCAAGAACGACCCGGCCCAGACCACGGGTCTCGCCCACTACTTCGAGCACTTGATGTTCAAGGGCACGCAGCAGTTCGGCACATCCGACTACGAGGCCGAGAAACCTATGCTGGACGAAATCGAGCGTCTGTTTGAAACATATAGAGTCACTACGGACGAGGCTGAGCGCGCAGCCATCTACCACACCATAGACTCCATCAGCTACGAGGCGTCCAAGCTAGCCATTCCCAACGAGTACGACAAGCTGATGTCCATCATCGGAGCTTCAGGTACCAACGCCTTCACCTCCACGGACATGACAGTCTATACCGAGGACATCCCCTCCAACCAGATAGAGAACTGGGCAATGATAGAGGCCGACAGGTTCAAGAATCCCGTCATCAGGCTTTTCCATACCGAACTGGAGACTATCTACGAGGAGAAGAACATGTCCCTCACCCAGGATGCCAGGAAAGTATACGAAGCCATGAACGCCGCCCTCTACCCCAATCACCCTTACGGCACCCAGACCGTTCTCGGCACTCAGGAGCACCTGAAGAATCCGTCCATCACCAACGTGAAGAAC
>DVHR01000070.1 GCA_018711925.1 Candidatus Coprenecus pullicola | reverse complement strand
AGTGAGCGATGGATAAGCCTGAATCAGATTACGGTAAAAATCTGATTCAAATTTAGGAACAAAAGATTTTATTTCCATCCACTCATCCCTCTTTTTAGTATCCTTAAGGTCACCGCATATTCGCGCCAGTTCTTTTTGCAGTTCCTCATCCTTCATCCTCGCCCCAAGCCTGTTGAGATTTTCTATAGTGTCATTTACGAGACAGTCTGTCTTATACTGCTGCATCTGTTTCAGTTCCTCGATTTCCTTTCTTGCAGCAAGTTCCTGTTCCCTGCGCCTTATCTCATACTCACGACGCTTGTACATCATAACTGCCAGAACCGATATCAAGACAAGCAGGAAGACGCTCACTGACAACCAGACTGCCAGAGCCCTTTTTCTGGACAGCTCCTCTTCTCTCTGTTCATTGAGCAATTTTTCATTCTGGACTTTGAAGAGCTCTATGACGGCCCCCTCCCTGTCGTATTGCTTTGAAGCCGTATAATAATTGAATAGCGTGTTGTAAGCATTCTCATAATCCCCCCTGACAGCGTAAATCTCCTGCAGCAGTTCCAGGCACGCCTGCCTTCTCTCCCCGAATTCGCCCAGACTATACAAGTCCACGGCCTTATGCAATGAGACTATTGCAGCATCAAGATTCCCCTGCCTGTAGTCTATTATCGCGGAATAGTAATAATACTGCCCATTCTCTCCCACATCCGTCAATATCGGTCTTGCAGCATCAAGATACCTGCGTGCGGCATCAAAGTCTTTCGACCGGATCGACATAAGGCTTATGTTAATGTAGACCTTTGACAAAAAGGAGGTATTGCCTGACTGCCGACACAATTCCGCACATTCCAACAGCAGTTTTTTGGTCTCGACCGAGTCTGACTGGCTGTAAATATATACCGCCATGTTATTAAGGGCCAGTAACAGCATGGAGGTATCTCTTATAGACTCAGCTCCTTTTGCACATTGCCTGAAATAGTCACTGGACATGTCATAGTCCCGACACGCATAATAAAGAGCTCCAAGCAGGTTCACACACTCAAGATGCTCCTTATTCTCCCTTCCCTCCGAGTATACGTCCATAGCATTGTTGACATGCACGAATGCCTTGTGAAACGTGCCTGTCCTGTAATACAGTTTGGCTAGCTCCAGTTCATTCCTGGCATAATCCTGCCTGTGTTCCGGACTCTTGCCATATCCGGCAGAAGCCAGGCTCCGCCATCTGAGCGCCTCGGAATAACGGAAGGCCTTGTCCAGATACTCCGCCAGGTCTTCCGCCATCACGGCTGTCTGCACATCCACCGAGGCAGAATCTATTCTGGATAGAATTACGGCCGCAGCATCCATAGCGTCGGGGACATCCCCTTTCTCCATGGAGTCCCCGTACAGACCCAGCAATACCGAATCCTGGCTTTCAGCTGAGACTTTCACCGTTACGGACAGAAATGACAGGACAACAAACAGACACAAACGCAGATATCTCATAAGGCAAGTTCCTTTGTGCGGACAAATGTACAAAAAAGCCACCAGAAAATCTGATGGCTTACTATAAATACTTTATCTGCCGTCTATCTGGCGTTGCCGATATAGCGGGCCATCTCCAGCACCTTGTTGGAGTAACCCCACTCGTTGTCGTACCAGGACACAACCTTGACGAAGGTAGGATCAAGCTGGATGCCGGCCTTCGCGTCGAAGATGGAAGTGCGGGGGTCATTGCGGAAGTCTGTGGACACCACGGCTTCGTCGGTGTATCCGAGGACACCTTTGAGCTCACCTTCTGAGGCCTCCTTCATGGCCTTGCATATATCCTCGTATGTAGTGGCCTTCTCCAGTTCCACCGTCAGGTCTACTACGGACACGTCAGAGGTAGGCACCCTCATGGACATACCGGTCAACTTGCCGTTGAGCTCGGGCAGTACCTTGCCCACTGCCTTTGCGGCGCCTGTGGATGAGGGGATGATGTTCTCGAGGATGCCGCGGCCGCCTCTCCAGTCCTTCTTGGAAGGGCCATCGACAGTCTTCTGGGTAGCCGTAGCCGCATGAACTGTGGTCATAAGGCCTCTCTTGATTCCGAACTTGTCGTTGAGCACCTTTGATATAGGGGCCAGACAGTTGGTGGTGCAGGATGCGTTGGAGATGATATCCTGTCCCTTATATGATTTCTCATTGACACCGTAAACGAACATGGGAGTGTCGTCCTTTGACGGAGCGGACATGATAACCTTCTTGGCGCCGGCCTGGATATGCTTGCGGGCCTTCTCATCCGTAAGGAAAAGTCCGGTGGACTCCACTACGATATCGGCACCGACCTCGTTCCATCTCAGATTGGCTGGATCCATCTCAGCTGTCAGGCGGATCTTCTGGCCGCCTACTATAAGATTACCGTCCTCCACGGACACTTCATGGCAGAAAGGACCGTGCACGGAGTCGAATTTCAACATGTAAGCAAGATACTCAGGATCGAGGAGATCGTTGATGCCCACTACCTGAATGTCGTCAGAGAATTTCTCTACTGCCGCACGGAAAACCATACGGCCGATACGGCCGAACCCGTTGATACCGATTTTAATCTTTGTCATTGCTTTAAAATTTAATCTTAGGCAAAGATAGTCATTTTGGCAGAAATAACCTATATTTGCGGACAATATTTTACAATATGAGATCTACCAGAGAAATCCTTATTACAAATGATGACGGAATCGAGGCTGAAGGCATACACGTACTGGCCGGCATTATGGCCAAATACGGCAATGTCACGGTTGTGGCACCCCTGCACCCGCAGTCAGGGAAGTCCGCAGCCCTGTCCATGGACACCCCCTTGTACCTGAAGCAGGTCAAGGACGAGCCGGGCTATCGTGAATACACATTCAACGGCACACCGGTAGACTGCGTCAAGATAGGCATCAACGAGTGCTTTCCAAAAGGCGAGCTTCCAGACATAGTCGTCTCGGGCATCAATCACGGAGCCAACTGCTCTGTGGCCTCCCTGTATTCCGGTACCCTCGGAGCCTGCATAGAAGGGACTGTCTATGAGATTCCATCGATAGGATTTTCCCTGTGTACGCACAAGCCTCATCCGGACTTCAGCCCCGTACTCAGATACGCTGACTCCATCATTGAGAAATTCCTCGCATTTCCCCCGGACAAGGACACATATCTTAACGTCAATTTCCCGGCCATCCCGGCAGACGAGATTCTCGGCATACGCATGGCCCGCAGAGGCCGTGGACGCTGGGTAGAGGAGTTCGACACCCATTACGATGAGAACGGAGGCAAGTATTTCATGATGGCCGGACACTTCGAGAATCATGAGAAAGAGGGGTCGGACGGGGACCATTGGCTGGTATACCATAAGTACATAACCGTCGTTCCGCACCGCGTGGATACCACGGACTATGCGGAGATGGAGCGGCTTGGCCGTGCTTGGGGGCTGTAGCCATGAAGTACTACATCATAGCCGGGGAGGCCTCAGGTGATCTGCACGGGGCCAACCTGATGAAAGGCCTGCTGCGGCACGACCCATCCTGCGACATAAGGTTCTGGGGCGGAGGGAAAATGGAGGCTGTCGGCGGCACTCTGGTCAGGGACTACCGGGACAATGCCGTCATGGGCTTCGTGGAGGTGCTCAGCCACCTGGGCAGCATCATGAGCAATCTCCGTTTCTGCAAGGAGGACATCCTGCGGTACAGGCCGGACGCGGTGATACTGATCGACTACCCCGGATTCAATCTCAAGATAGCCCGCTTCGCCCACGATAGAGGATTCAAGGTCTTCTACTACATCCCGCCCAAGGTCTGGGCCCGTGGGGAGAGCCGTATCAGGCTGCTGAAAAAATACGTGGACAAGGTGTTTATCATCTTCCCGTTCGAGGTGGAATATTTCAAGTCCAGGGGCGTGGATGCTGTGTATAACGGCAACCCTTTGGTTGACAATATAGACAGTGCCCCATCGGTACATATGACGCGGGAAGAGTTTCTCCACAGTCATTCCCTGGTGGACGACGGACGGCCACTGCTGGCATTTCTGGCCGGCAGCCGCAGGATGGAAGTTGACTACCTGATGCCCAGAATAGTCCGCACTGCCGCTATACTGAAGGAAAGGACAGGAGGCAGGTTCCGTTATCTGCTGGCGGCGGCTCCGTCCATAGAACCCGAATACTATGGCGGATATCTGGAAGGCAGCGGCATCGATGTCATACATAATGATACTTACGGAGTGCTCGCGCACTCTGAGGCGGCTGTCATCTCCTCGGGCACGGCAAGTCTGGAGGCTGCTATTATCGGAACTCCGCAGGTTGTCTGCTACGGGATGAACCCCATAACTTACTTTCTGGCCAGGCTGGTGGTCAGGCTGGACACCATCTCGCTGGCCAATATGATTCTCGGCAGGCATATTTTCAGGGAACTGCTGCAGGATGACTGCACTCCGGAGCATATCGCGGACGAGGTACTGCGAATGACAGATGACAAGGCATACCGCAGCCGTATGACAAAGGACTACGATGACATGCGTGCCATGCTCGGGGAAAGAGGCCCGGCGGAACGTACGGCATCCGATATCGAACAACTCATAAAAGGACTCTGACAATGGATTTCTATAAATATCAGGCGGCCGGCAACGACTTCGTGCTCGTAACTTCACTGGAAAGCAGGGCGGATATTTCCGCAGATGAGGTAATCAGGCTGTGCGACAGGCGTTACGGCATCGGTGCCGACGGACTCATCATTATGGAAAGCAGTGCTGACTATGATTTCTCCATGCGGTTTTTCAACAATGACGGCTCGTCGGGCATGATGTGCGGCAACGGAGGCCGATGCATAGTCGATCTGGCATGGCGTTCCGGACTTCTGGCCTCGGGAACGGACGGCGAATGGATATTCGAGGCTCCGGACGGCATACACACCGGCAGGATTGTCACATCTGAGGGCAATAAGAGCATAGTCTGTCTGGGAATGAACGACATCACATCCGTGGAGGAGATACGCATTCCGGCAGAGCCAGGTCAGGAGACAACAGCATGGAAAATGAACACCGGCACGGATCATTTAGTTATCTTCAGGGAAAATGTCGAGGAACTGGACGTCCAGAGTGAGGGGAGCCGATGGAGATATGCCCCGGAGTTCGCGCCCAATGGCACCAATGTCAATTTCGTAAAGACAGGCAAGCCGGGAGAAGCCCTTCACATACGCACTTACGAGCGCGGAGTGGAATACGAGACCCTTTCATGCGGTACAGGCATAATCGCCGCAGCCGCCGGAGCCTGGCTTCGCGGAGACCACAGCGGGAAATACACGCTCCGGTCAACCCACGATACATTCTCAGTATCTTTTAGACACCAGGACGGAATCTTCACCGACATTCTCCTCGAGGGACCGACAGAACTGGTATTCCAGGCGGTGATGTGACTCACTGTCGCCGATATAAGTTGACTGGAATTGCAGTACATTTTTCAGCACATTCATAATCAAGCACTTGCAAAATAGGGTGCATTTCTCAGGCTCCTGCAAGACCGCGAAAAATGCACCTCAATTTATAACACACTTAGAATCAAGCGCCTGCAAAAAGTCCTGCATTTCTCAGAGCCTAATTAGATTGCTCATGAAAATCCGGCAGTCGAAAAGACCAGGCCCTCCCACCGCTGTGCGGCGGGCCCCTCCCTCTTGTGCCGAGGGCGGCAAGTCTTTTCTCGTTGCCGGATTTTCATGAGCACACCGTAAAGGGATGTGCCTGAACAACGGACCGATGACAACACAGCAGTCCGCCTGCTATGATAAGCGGACCCCGCGTGGGCCGAAGATCTTTGTGCCGATACGTACCATGTTGCTGCCCAATTCCACGGCGATGTGATAGTCGTGGGTCATTCCGAAGGACTTCAGGTCGAATTGCTCCAGGAAAGGCCAGCCGAGAGCCCTGATACGGTCGTACACCGAATTGAGATGTCCGAACTCCTTGCGGATCAGTTCCTCGTCCTCAGTGAGGGAAGCCATGCCCATAATCCCGCGGATGCGTACCTGTGAAGGAAAGCCCTCGCTGTATCCGGCCTGACGGGCCTTCTCAATCCCTTCGAGAAAGCTGAGGACCTCATCATCGGAGAAACCCTGCTTGCTCTCCTCCGAGGCGATGTGCATCTCCAGAAGCACGTCCACGCTATAGCCGTTCTGGCGGCACCACTTTTCAATCTCAAAGAACAGCTTGGGGGTATCCACCGAATGGATCAGCTTGACATACGGCACGGTCATCTTGATCTTGTTGCTCTGCAGATGACCGATAAAATGCCACTCTATGTCCTTGGGCAAAGTCATGGCCTTTTCCTTGAGCTCCTGGGGACGGCTCTCGCCGAAGACCCGCTGTCCCGCTTCGTATGCCTCGAGGATCTCTTCTCCGGACTTGAACTTGGACACTGCCACGAGTTCGACCCCGGAGGGCAGTTCCTGCCGCAACGACAGGATATTCTCAGTAATGTGTCCCATTATATTTCCTCCTTACAATATTACCTGCGTCTTTGCTGCTGTCTCTGCTGTTCGCGGATAGCCTCCTGCTGAGCCTTCTGTATAGCCTCCAGGCGCTGCTGGAACTTGGACTTGGGTTTGGCGGCTCCCTTTACAGAAGCGGCACGTACCTTTGCCATGATCTTCTCCTCGTCCACGAAGAAACGGCGGATAATCCAGGTCTGGAGCATCATAATGAGGTTTGAAAGCAGATAGTAGTATGTCAGACCGCTGGAGAGATTGTTACAGATGAACAGCATGAATATAGGCATGAAATACAGAGTCATGTTGCGCATACTCTTCATCTGGGGATTGTTGTCCGCGCTGCTGCCCTGGGTCATCCTGGCAGAGAAGTACATACTCAAGGCGCAGAGAATCGCGAAAAGACTGACGTGGTCTCCATACAGCGGTATGTTGAATCCGAAATCGAGAATCGAGTCGTATGTACTAAGGTCATCAGCCCACAGGAAGCCTTTCTGACGAAGCTCGAACGAGGCCGGGAAGAAACGGAACATCGCAAAGAGCACCGGAAACTGGAGCAACATGGGAAGACAGCCTCCGAACATGCTGACACCGGCTTTTCGGTACAGGTCCATAGTCTCCTGCTGCTTCTTCAGGGCATCTTCCTGACGCGGGTACTTGGCATTTATCTTGTCCAGTTCGGGACGAAGCACATTCATCTTGGCCGATGACATGTAGGACTTGAGGGTCAACGGCGATATGACCAGCTTGATGAGCAGTGTCAGCAGAAGGATGATGATACCGTAGTTGCTTATGAACTTGCCGAAAAGGTCGAAGACGGGAATTATGACGCCTCTGTTGATCCATCTTACGAGCCATCCTCCGAGAGGTACTATCTTCTCAAAATCATAATCATAACTTTTGAGAGTCCGGAAATGATTGGGACCGTAGTAAAACTCGAACGGTACGGTGATGTCCGCACCGGGATCGTACTGCACGAGAGTAGATGCCGAGCAGTTCATCAACCTGTGGTCCGGGTCCGTCTCAGGATAAAAATTCAAGGACAGGTTACCCGACTCGAAATTGTCCTTTGCCCTGAGTATGGCCGAGAAATACTGCTGCTGGAAAGCAAACCACTCAATACGGGTAGTCACCTCCTTGTGCTGACCGCCGGAGCGGGCACCGCGCATTATACCCAGATTCTCGACTTTCTTCACCTTGCCGGGATACTTGTAATCCACGGTAGAGTACATCTGCTCGTTCTTATAGCCTCTCTCCAGACGGGGCACGTCCATATTCCAGGCCACTTCAAACTGAGATGCATTGCGGGGAATCTGAGCATCCATATTGACCATACGCACGTCAAAATCCACCATGTAACTGTCAAAAGGCAGATAATATCTGTGTTCGATATAAGCATCCTCTGCAAAATAAAGCCTCATGACGAGAGTGGAGTCCGTACTGATCACCGTCTCGTAAGTAAGGTCGCTTGTATTGATATACTGGCTGGTATAAAGCTGAAGACCAAAGTCGCTGTATCCGTCCTTCATCAGATACAGAGCAGAACTGTCGCTGGTAAAATAATCTTTGATAAGTACGTTCTCCGCCTGACCTCCCTTGGTGGTATACCTTATCTTAAGTTTATTATTCTCAAGATAATGGAATTCCTCTCCACCGTTGTATGCCGCCTCTATAAACGGATTGGCATAAGTGCTCCGATATGTCTGCTGCCCACCCTGGTCCGCAACGAGCGTCCCCGTACTGTCGGTCTGCGCCTGAGCCATCTGTTCCGCATACTCAAAAGCCTTCACGGCAGCTATTGAGTCCTGTACTCTCTTAACCTCTGCCTGCTCCCTGGCCATCCTGGCATTGAATATGGAAAAACCAACCAACAGGAGCCCTATCAGCGTGATGCCGATAATAGTATTCTTGTTCATGCCTTATTCCTGAGCGTCCAAATTATGAATTCTCTCCTCCAGCTCAGCCAGTTCCACCTTGGCCGCATCTATCTTCTTCTGGAATTCCCTGACCAGCGACTCCGCTTTCTTGGAACTTGCGAAGAAGCCGATATTGTTCTCATATGTGGCTATCTCGCTTTCCAGCTTACGGAACTTCTGCAGCAGACGCTCTCTTTCCTGACGTGCAGGACTCGTCTCTACCCTACCGTGAGACTTCGCTGCACGGCCTTTGCCTCCAGCCACTCTGAAATCCGGGAACTTATCGGACATGGCTGTCCGGTACTGTTCCGCAATCTTCTCTTTCTCCTTAAACGGAACAAAGCCCACCGCATTCCATCTTTCAGCGAACTCTCTCGCAGCCCTGTTGTCCGCATTGATGTCTCCAGT
Organism: Candidatus Coprenecus pullicola; assembly: GCA_018711925.1. Classification (GTDB taxonomy): domain Bacteria; phylum Bacteroidota; class Bacteroidia; order Bacteroidales; family UBA932; genus Coprenecus; species Coprenecus pullicola. The sequence continues at coordinate 10,137 of DVHR01000070.1, read as the reverse complement.
ATTCACATATGCTTCAATCTCCTCGATGATAGCCTGCTTTGCACGAAGATTATCCACGTACTGAGGATCCACGCCTCCGTAATTCTTCTCCTTGTTGTCAAAGAAATGATCACACGCCGCACGGAATCTGGCCCAGATCTGGTCAGACTTCTTTCTGGAAACAGGACCGACTTCCTTCCACTGCTTCTGGAGCGATATCAGATAGTCGGTCGTCTTCTTCCAGTCAGTACTGTCCTGCACAGCCTCAGCCTGCTCGCAGAGAGCGATCTTCTTCTCCATATTACCGTTCATCTGCTCCTTGAATTCAGCATAGAAATCCCTCTTGCGGTTGTAGAACTTGTCACAAGCAGCCCTGAAACGGTCATATATCTTCTGATTGTCCTTTTTGGAAGCGAATCCGATCTTCCTCCACTCCTTCTGAATATCCTCAAACTCCTTAGCCACGGAATTCCAGCCATTGGAGTCCTTTATCTCCTTGTCAGCCATAGCCTCAGCCTTCTCGCAGAGTACTGTCTTGGCTGCCAGATTCTCCTTCTGCTGCTCCTTTAGGCCCTCAAAATACGCCTGATGCATCTTATTGATACGGGACGTAGCCGCACGGAACCTCTCCCATATCTTCTCTCGGAACTCCTTGGCCACCGGACCGCACTCCTTCCACTCCTCGTGCAGTTTCTGGAGCTGATTGAAAGCCTCTACCACATTGGGATTGTTCTCCAACGCCTCAGCCCTCTCGCAAAGTCCGGTCTTAAGCTCTAGATTCTTCTTGAAATCCAGATCCCGAAGTTCATTGTTTATCTTGACCAGATCATAAAAATTCTCAACATTGTGCTGGTATGTATCATACACGTCCTTTATTCTGGCCTGAGGCACCGGACCTATCTCGCGCCACCTTGTCTGAAGGGCCCTGAATTCGGGGAATATCTTATTGATATCCTCTGTACTCTCAAGCAACTTCTTCAGCTCCTCGATCACCTCCAGCTTTTTCTCCAGATTGGCCTGTTTCTCGCGCTCCAGATTCTGGAAATACACGGCCCGACGAGCCTTGTAGTTGGCATACAAGTCCTTGAACGCGCGTTCTATCTCTATGAAAGGATTGACAGACACCTCCTCGTCGTCTTTTTCCTGAACGGTATCAGGTTCCTCAGCCACCGGCACCATCTCAGGAGCAGCCTCAGCGACATCCTCTGATTCAGATGCCTCCATATACTCGGCAGAGTTTGGAAGAATATGGTACCCGGAAGCTATCTTCTCCTCTTTCAGCACCTTGTAAAAAGTGGCCTTGATATACTCAGCCTGTCTGTTCAACTCCATGATATCCCCGTTTTCCACCAGATTGCGGAAAGCCTCGACTATCTCTTTCAGGCTCTTCGAAGACAGTTTCTTAAGTTCCTCATCACTGATGACAGCGCCGCGCATCTCCTCTTCAACGGCATCTGTCCCAGTCTCCACACCGACCCCGGCATCCTCAGAGGTCTCTGATTTCCCGGATTCGGATCCAGCGGAGTCCACAATCTCACCGGCAGCCGCAACCGCCGCGCCTATAGCTGCAGCCTCCTCCACCGCAGGGGCATTCCCGGAAGGATTAACATTCAGTGATTCAGAATTCACTACGGAATTTTCAGCAGTACTCTTCTCTACAGAAGGATTCAAGGTCTCGTCAATCATATTCAGTATATTAAAATCAACTTGCAAATATACATTATTTTTTAAAAGAACTGCTGTTTTAAGTAAATTTGCAGCCGTTATGAGAATAGACATTATCAGCGCAGTGCCGGACCTGCTCGAAAGTCCGCTCAATCACTCCATTATCAAACGGGCTAAGGAGAAGGGTCTCGTGGAGATACATATCGTCAACCTGCACGATTACGGCAGAGGCAACTACAAACAGATAGACGACTATGGATTCGGCGGAGACGCGGGTATGGTCATCAAGCCCGAGCCCCTGTACCGGGCCATCACCGACCTTACTTCCCAACGCGACTACGACCATGTCATCTACACCTCTCCCGACGGCGAGACACTTGACCAGAGCATGTGCAACAGCCTGTCCACATGCAGCAACATCATCATCCTATGCGGTCACTACAAAGGCATCGACCACCGTATCCGGGAACATCTCATCACAAAGGAAATATCCATAGGCAGCTATGTACTCAGCGGAGGCGAGCTGGCCGCTTGCGTCATATGTGACTCTATCATCCGCCTCATCCCGGGAGCCTTGACCGATGAGACCTCAGCTCTGTCAGACTCATTTCAGGACGGACTGCTGGCCCCGCCCATCTACACCAGACCCGCAGACTTCATGGGCTGGAAAGTGCCTGACGTGCTTCTGTCCGGCAACCCGAAACTTATACAGCAATGGCAGGAAGAGCAGGCCTTGGAGCGCACCCGCCGCCTACGTCCGGATCTGTTGGACAATCTGCAAGGAAATCAATGATTGTTCCCGACGCAAAACCTATCCTAAATCCATATCTGGCAATGACATCTGAAAAATACCTTAAAGAGGTGACTGTGGGACCGGTGTCCGCACTGTCAGGAAAAGTCGTTCTGGAAGAATACGATGCCGCATGGAAAGGCATCTTCGAGGAGGAAAAGGATGCCTGTGAGACAATGCCGCGTCCTGCCGCATACTCGAGAACTGCGGATTCTCATTGGAAGGCATACTGCGCTGCAATGCCGTGAAGAACGGGACTGTACGGGATATGACCCTCTCATCTGTCTGACGGAAAGACTCCTGCTCCCGGAATCAGGGGAGTGACATCCAGCAGTTCCAGATTCAGGACCATCCGGAGCGTTCCCTGCTTGTACTTCTGGAAATGCGGTGTATTCAGATGGCTCTCGTAAGCGTCCCTGCCGGCATAGATTTCGAGGATTGTCACTTTGTGGGACGCGTCCTTTTCCGAGACGGCGTAAAGAGCCAGCACACCCGGTTCCAGCTGCAGGGAAGCCTCTATCTCCTCTTTCAGAAAGGCGTTGTATTCATCCAGAAAAGCCGGATCTACCGTTATCTTTGACAGGCGGACCAGCCGGTTTCCTGAAGGTGCGGGTGCAGAACTTCCAGAAGAGGGGTTGGTACATTCCTGCTTGATGATGCGCAATGCCTTGATGGCGGCAGGGAAGCCGATGTAGGGAAGGCACTGGATGACCGCAGCGGTCACTTCTTCTGGCGTATTGCCGGCATTGATATTGCCGTGGAAATGCGACTGCAACTGGCTTTCCGCTTCCAGTGTCGTCAGGATGCAATAGCCGAGCAGTTCCCGTGTCCTGAGGTCGAGTGCGCCGCGGGTGTATATCTCGCCGAAGAAATAGTCAGTCAGGAAGCGGGCCACATCCTCGCCCATCCCGCCGGGCACACCATCCATCACAGCTGAGATGCCACCGTGGTAGAGTGTGTCCTGAATGGCCGCACCCCGCTCATGACGTGTCTCCTCCGTTACCGTGCCTTGCTTTTCCAAAGGCAGGGAGATGCCACGTTCCTTAAATACTTCATTCACCGTAGCCACGGCATTCAGCATTTTAGGAAAACCGATGAACGGTGCGGTCAGATACATCGCTTCCCGCAGTTCCACGGGAGTGACACCCACATTCAGGGCTGCTCCCGCATGGGCCTTCAGTTGCGGAAGTGTCTGCATGGTGGCAAGGGTGACACAGGTAATCATTTCACGCTGTTTCAGGCGCAGGTTGCCCGTAGTAAACACTTCGCCGAAGATAAACTTCTGCAGGATGTCCATCATCTCCGGGTCCGTGCCCTGCCCGCTCAGGGCCTCACCGCCGAAAAGGGTACGGTAATTTTCCTTGCATGTTTCTATTCTGTCCATAGTTCCGCTGTTCTGTGCCTTTGCCGGCATGATTCCTGCCAGCAACAATACCGGCACAATTATCAATCGCTTAATACTCATTATCTTATTATTTTTTAATCCATTTTCCAAACACGATCCTTAAAATCATCCTTGATATGTGAATTACATTTTGCGATTATAGAAGCTCTTGACAATAAAATATTTGCAATAAACGAAAATGTAAAATGAGAATTTTGTGATTCAGACCTGAAATTCGCAGTATGAGCACTTACATTCTTTGACGTTTTACAACTTCGTTCTTTCCGAAACCGGTACACTTGCCGATAGTCCCGCCGGTGCGCAGGTAGGTGTAGCCCGGCATCTCGAAGAGCACGGGCTTCAGCTTGTCGTAGTCGGGCTTGCCCTTCCCGTTCAGGCAATCCTCGTCCACATAAGTATTCGTTATCTTGCAGATGAAGTTGTCGAAGGTCTCGTCTCATAGTTGTCCACCACCTCGCACTCCATCACCAGCGGGCTTTCGTCGATGACGGGCGTGCCAGCCTCGCCCTTGTGCCAGACGAACGCGTCCGATTTGTCCGCCTTAGCACCGCTGACGCAACCCACGTAGTCGGCACGTTCCAGCATCGCCTCGTTCACAATGTTGACGGACACTTTGCCCGTCTGCTTCACGCCCTCGTTGGTGTAGTGCTTCTTAAACATACTGAGCATGATGCGGTCGTGCCCGATAATGCCCACATGGGCTACGAGCAGCCAGTTCACCTTTCCGTTCACTTCCGTACCCACGACCACGGCCGGCGTGGGATACAGTGCCAATACATTTCCGATGTTCTTTTTCATTGTTGTTTATTTTATCTGACACAAAATCAATTAACAAGGTTACCAGCCAGCATCTATTTCCCCATAACCTCCCTGACCTGTGCCAGCAGAGCGGGGATGTCCAGATGCTGCGGACACTTTGCCAGACATTCTCCGCATCCGTTGCACGAGGATGCCGGGTCACCGCGCTGGACGGGAGACATGGATACGGTGTAATCCAGCATTGCCCGTTCCTTGTTGCGGTGCAGAAGGTAGTTGTTGTAGACATAGGCGAAAATGTAGCCGACGGCGACGTTCTGCGGACAGGGAATGCACTGGTAACATCCGGTGCAGTCAATGTGTCCCGGTGCATGACGGTAGGCATAGATGGCCGCTCCCAATGCCTCGCGTTCGGCAGGCGTAAGCATATTCGGCTTTGCCTTGGCTGCATATTTAAGATTTTCCTCCACATCTTCCATGGACCCCATGCCGCTAACGGCTACGCTTACTTCGGGAATGTCCCACAGATAATCCAGCGCCCACTCCGCATCGGGTTTCCGGATGCCGGTAGAGGCAAGCGCATCGCGCATCACTTGCGGCAGATTGGCAAGGAAACCTGTGCGGACGGGCTTCATCACCGCCAGCCCCATGCCGTTGGCTGCCGCATATTTCGGACCGAGCACGCCTGCCTCATACTCGTAATCAAGATAGTTGTGCTGGATAAGGCAGAAATCCCATGCCGGTGTATATTCCACCACTTTCTTGAACAGCTGCAGGCTGTCGTGGAAGGAGAATCCCATGAAGCGTATTTTCCCCTGCGCCTTCAGCCTTTCCATCTTCTCGATGAGCCGGTAGGGCAGCACATAATCTTTCCATGCCCGGTGCATAATCATGTGGATGTGGTAGAAATCTATCACGTCCGTTCCAATGGTACGGCGTGACTGGTCGAAGAATTTCTCGAAATCATCCGCACTCCGCATCTCCCACCACGGCATCTTGGAGGTGATATACACCCGATCGCGCCAACCTCCGGCGAGTGCCTTTCCTACCGCCTGTTCGCTTTCGCCTCCCATATAGACACGTCCGGTGTCGATGTAGTTCACACCGCCTTCGATGGCCCGGTGTACCATAGGGGTGGTCCGGTCGAAATCCACATGTCCGTTCTTCATCGGCAGCCGCAACATTCCGAAGCCCAATGCCGACACGTTCACACCCGTACGTCCCATCGGACGGTATTGCATCTGCGGGTTGTAATTTAGGATGTCTTTAGACAACTGTTCCCTCACCGCTTGCTTCTCAGCCTCCTGCGCGATGGCTTTCGGACCGGTCATTGCTCCTACTGCGGCGGCAAACAGTCCGCTTTTGATAAAATCCCGTCTGTCCATATTGTTTCTTTTTTATTTATTCAAACCTATCAGCCATGCCGGATTGCTGCGGACCAGCAAATCAATGTCGCTTTGAGAGACTCCGGCTGATCGTAATTTTACGATACAATCCCTCATACCCTCGACGGGATGCGGCATCACTGCCTGGCCCAAGTCAGTGGAAATGAAACTCCTCGAAGGGTCGATGCGGACAAAACCGGCAAACTCCCCGATGCTCTGCCGTGGATACTGCGGCATCTTCGTACCTTCTCCCCACAGGCAGGGCAGGTAGCAGTATTCGATGTACGCACCGAGGTCGATGCACTGCCGGATCTGCCCGGCTGTCATTTTCCAGAAATGAGCATTGGCATGGGTGACGACAAACCTGTCCACACCTATTTCCCGGGCCTTGCGGGCGAGAACGATACTTTCCTGCGGAGAAGCGTGCCCGGTGGCGAAGATGATGCCGGCCTCCGCACATATTTCCATCACACGGATGACCTCGGGCAGTACCCGTCCGTCGGAATCCAGGACTGGGATACCTTTCTCTCCCCTGCCCTCACATTGATGGTGGTATGCCGCATCGAGCGTGGGCATCCAGATGCAACGGCACAGGCCGCCGCTTGTTTCAACGGCTTTCCGCGCGGCAAACGGATTTACCTTGTCTCCATGCACCCGGTTCATGCAGAAACTGCCGAAACATTCCGCTTCCGGTAACGCCTGGCGGATGATGTATGCCCGGTCGTGGCAGCTGAAGTCATTGGACTTGAACATCACGGCGCGGTATCCTGCACGCATGGCATCCCGCATGAAACCGTATTCATCCACCGAACGTTCCCGCGAATCGGGGCGGCAGTGCAGGTGGATGTCGCACACGCCTTTCAGCATACCGTCTCCGTCCGGCTCAGTCCGGTCCTTGCGTTCCTGCAACAAATTCATTGACTGTCCGGGCATTGCCGTAGAAACGAGTAAAGCCCCTCCGGTCACTACGGAGGTCCTGATAAACCCCCTCCTGCTTATTTTATCATCCGCTCTCATTGAATTATGGCTTTAAGTATTTCCATCTCATTCGGTTCCAAACATATCGGTGCGTCTGACTGAGCACCTCCCCTGCCCTCGCAGGACAACTCCCCGGCGAGGAAGCCGCGCAGGAGCCGTTGCGGCGTGACATGGTGGCGGTCAGCGATAAAGCATACCGCATCGTCCTCGCACAGTCCTTCAAGATATTTCATTGCCTCATTATTTGATTTTACGTGATGCAAAATTATGACACCGCAGACATGCGCATGTAATCATAAATCGGCAGAATGTACCAATTTCACTGAGATTGGAGTCTGCGCGTGGGATTCACAATAAAAATGCGTATATTTGGCTTCATCATGAGCAGGATATTGAAAGTAAGGAATGTAAACGACTACGCCCGGTACCTCGGTAGTCCGGAGCAGCACCCGCTGGTATGCGTGGTGGACTATGCCGAGGTGTCTCCGATACGCCACAGTCTGAACAACTACAGTGTGTACGGCCTATTTCTCAGGGATGATGCGGATGTGGAGCTGGAGTATGGCTGCGGCAAATACGACTACAACAAGGGGACGCTGCTCTGCGTGGCTCCCGGTCAGATAGGCGGCAAGGAGGACAACGGAGAGCGGATGTCCATTACCGGCTGGGCGCTCCTGTTCCATCCCGACCTGCTCCACGGCTTTCCGCTCGAACGGCACATCAGGGGCTACTCGTTTTTCGACTACCGGGTGAACGAGGCCCTGCACATGACCGATGAGGAGCACGACATCATGGTATCGCTGATGCGGCAGATCCGCGAAGAACTGGACAAGAGGCCGGACGGACTCCAGCAGGCCATCATCGTAGGATATATCGAGCTGGCCCTCAATTTCTGCCAGCGTTTCTACAACCGTCAGTTCATTACCCGTAAAATCGAGAATTCCGACATTCTGGTCCGTTTCGACAGCCTGCTCCGCAGCTACTTCGAGGATGGGCTCCAGCTCTCCCACGGCCTGCCTACCGTGCAGTACTGCGCGGACAAGCTGTGCATGTCGGCCAACTATTTCGGGGACGTGATAAAAAAGACAACCGGGGATACGGCAGGCAACCATATCCGCCGGTTCGTCATCCAGCTTGCCAAGAACGGGCTTGCTTCCGGTGAAACCGTGTCGCAGGTATCTGACCGGCTCGGCTTCGAATACACCCAGCATTTCAGCCGTATGTTCAAAAAGTCAGAGGGTATCACTCCGTCGGAATACCGCCAAAGCCTCCATTCCCGCTGAGCAGTCCGCTAAAATCAATGCTCCAGCGAGAGCGTCACTCTCACATCGCCTTCGCCCAATGCAGCCTTCAGCTCTGTCTGCGAGACATTGTCTATCTTTCCCAAGCGGGTAAAGTTCCACGAGTTGGTGTCGTAATAGATGACGAAGTTGTGCCCCTGGTAGAGGATCAGGTCACCGGGGCCCGTGGTAGTCGGCCGGTCATTGCGCGGCAGACTTATACCGAGCGTACCGACCTTTTCCATATCAGCATAGTCCTCCATATCCACGGTGATGTCGCCTTTGGCAAGCTGTTCCACCAATGCCTGTGCGGAAGTGTTGTCAACCAATGTTGCGGTAAATGTCCGGCCTCCTTCGACCGTCAGTCTGATCTTGTTGTTTTCCATATCTGCATTTGTTTGATTATCCGAAATTTGCACCTCATCCAACCAGACGGGGACGAGTGATTCCATGCTGTTCAGCGAGCTTGATGTGAGCAGCAGTGATTCTGTAAAAACGGCATCAGGAACAAGCGATGCGGCATCCCTTTCGGAGGTACCTATGCCGCTGCTACCGCTACTGGCAAAAAGGGCTATACGCTTGCCGGCCAGCAGATCGGCGTGCTCATGCAGGAATGCCTGCATAGGAGTGGCCATGTGTCCGTACCATATAGGGTAGCCTACGAACACAATGTCGTAAGTGTCAAAATTTTCCACGGATGTGGCGACCGCCGGATAATCACCTTGCTCAATCGCCGCAAGCTCAGCACCGGCTCTGTCAAGCATGGCATTGTAGTCGTCCTCATACGGTGTCTCCGGCACGACTTCTATCATATCGCAGCCCAAAGCTGTACTTATGGTCTGCGCCATACGCTCCGTGTTGCCGGTACGGGAGCAGTAGAGTACAATACAGCTGCCGGACTCAGACTGCTCCTGACCGTCCGTCCCGGGGCCGACGGCAGTACATGATGCCGTGCTGACGAGAGCGGCCGACAGCATCATCTGTATAAGGAAAATTCTTCTCATATTGCATTGTATTTAAAAAACACAATGCAAAATTACCCGCCGGCGACCACACAGGAGTAGATATTTCCCTGCAATAAGTAACAATTTCACGGAATCAGCTCACGTCTCGGGAAACATCCACGCCCTACAGCTTCCCGACCTCTTCTGCTGTAAGCCCGGTAATCTCCGATATAACCTCAACAGGAATCCCCTTGGCTTTCATTCCCCTGGCATTCCTTATGCGTTCCTCCTGCTGACCTTGTTCCAGTCCTTGCTTCATACCCTGCTTCATGCCTTTCTCCAGCCCTTGCTCCATACCCTGCTTTATGCCTTTCTCCAGCCCTTGCTCTATGCCCTGTTTCATGCCTTCCTCCAGCCCTTGCTTCATACCCTGCTTCATACCTCTTTCCATACCCCTCTCCATACCTTTAGCCATACCTTTCTCCAGGCCACGGCGCTCCGCTCCTACCATCAGAAGGCGCGACGCACCTATCATGTCCCAGAAATGCTCGTAGGTCAGCAGCTCCTGCTCCGTGAAGGCCGACTCCTCCACCTCCTCCACAGCCTTATTGATCTCCGGAACTGACAAAAGCTCCTCCGGCACCTCACGGGTCTTCCCGTCTATCTCCGTCAGGTAGCGCAGCCACAGCACCTGCATCCTACGGTCGCTGTAGCTCCTCGGGGTGAACTTCGGAAGCTCGATGAAGATGAAGCGAAGGCCCTCGATCACCTCCTTCGTCTCCGCAACCTCCACTATACGGTAGTCATGATAGTAGTCCGGGCTCTCCGAGAACGTATCGTTGACCAGGTTGAGGGAATACACCGGCTGCAGGAGCTCGTAAGGGCGGTTCTTGTCCAACTGGCTCACATAGGCCTTGGAGGCATTGAACAGCACGCGCTGCTTGTACTCCGGGGT
>DVHR01000069.1 GCA_018711925.1 Candidatus Coprenecus pullicola | reverse complement strand
CGGTTAGAGATTATTGCTCTCCTTTTTCACCCGGATGCTATTATTTTTTATGTATATTATTCAGTCCCGTAGCTCAGTTGGTTAGAGCACTACACTGATAATGTAGGGGTCAGCGGTTCAAGTCCGCTCGGGACTACATTCAGTGCCTTCAGGACTGAATATTTTTATGGGGGACTAGCTCAGTTGGCTAGAGCGCCTGCCTTGCAAGCAGGAGGTCAAGGGTTCGACTCCCTTGTTCTCCACATCAGGTAAAAGCAGTTACAGTTTCTGTAGCTGCTTTTTTTATTACTGTCTAAGTCCGTCTCTCACTCATCTTTTCCAGGCAGCGCACTTCCTTATTGAGGTATTTGGTCATATTCGTCATTCCTTGCGATGTGTTGATGGCACAATCCTTATTTGTTGCGATTGCCGGGCCTTGCAGTTCGGGATACCTTTGCAGCGTCATTTGTAAACATTAAAATTCAAAATACAATGAAGCTGATAGAAATTATCTCTCTGACCGCTGTAGCGGTCTTCGCAGCATCCTGCGAGAAAACTGGAAACCAGAACCAGAATCAGGAACCCGAGGTGAATCTTTCCGAGACGGTGGCCGGAACTTATACAGGTTATTCGACAGCGGAATTCCAGTATTCGCCTACTCCTATGCTGAGTCAGAATCAGACCTTGACAGTGACAGCAGAGGATGGTGGAACAGTCTCTGTAAGTTATACTTCTGATACATGGGGTACATTTACCATCTCCGCGGCGACAGTTGCGGAGAGTGACGGGACTTATGTTCTGAGCGGTGACGGAAAGACGCTCATGGGTATGTCTGCCGATTCGCAGAGCGAATATGACTGTACTCTGACAGCTGAAATATCAGGGGAAGATGATTTCTCTTTTGTGTTTGATGTTCCGGCAGTGATGGGTGGTATGAGGATCACTCTGCTCCCTGGTAATCCTCCTGTAGAGCTGCTTGTCAATGGAACGTATACGGGGACCTTGACCATGTCGGTTATGGGGTCGGCAATGGATCCGATGGAAGATGCTGAAGTTACGCTTGCAGTAGATGGAAGTACCGCATCACTGACACTGCCTGCTATGGGTATGGGAACTATGACGATGGACTCCATAACTGTGGATGTGTTATTTGAAGAGGCTGAGGACGGCAGTTTTACACTCTCTGCGGATAATATTGATGCTGTCTCCGGAGAACTCAGCATAACCGGTTCTCTGACTGGAACTGTCAGTGCTGATGGCAGTACAATGACCATCAATGCGGAGATTACTCCCGGTGCCATGCCCATGGCTATTAATGTAGACTTTGAAGGCACAAAATAAATGAGAAGAATCCCAAAGCCATTATTAATATTGTTGCCGGTGGGAGCGGCCTTGCTGTCGCTCCCTTCGTGCAACGGTCTGTTCGAGGGGATCTATGATGAGCCGGTGGCAGCCAGTGAATTCGGATTCACGAAGGTAGAGCAGGCTACCTTCTCGGGGACGATATATATCGACGCTACCTCGTATACGAAGTGGACATATATAGATTTCGATACATATTCTATAGATACCACGCTGATTGCTGAGGACGGTTCAGAGAGTGGGGATGTGATGGAAGGCTGGGATCTGGCCGTACACCGTTATGATACAAAGACCAACGGTGGCTCTGTTCTTGAGACGGAATACACTTCACTGGATGAGTTCCGCGCCTCGGGCAGAATCCCCGAAGGAGAGTATGTGGAGGATATCTGGACTGAGGACAGAATAACAATAGATATGTCCCAGATGATGAATGGTGTCATTCTTTATGCCCCGTCATGGTATAATCCGGAGTTGTCCAAGTGGCTCAATGTGGATACTTCCACCATGCCGCCTGTCTACACTATGTCGGGCAGAGTCTATGTTCTTAAAACTCAGGACGGCAAAGCGGCAGCCCTGCAGCTGAACAATTATATGAATGACAGTAAGGTCAAGGGATTTATGACAATTGATTATATCTATCCTGTGGAGTTCTGACTATGAGTAGGATAATATTTTCACTGCTGGTGCTTATGTCGGCCGTGCAGACAATATGGGCCTCACCTTCCATAACTGTAACAGGGACTGTCAAGGACAAAGATGGGGATGCCCTCTCCGGGACTGTCGTGACAGTGGTAGGAAATGACAGAGCCTATGCGGTAGTCGGGGATGACGGCAGATACAGCCTTAGCGTGCCTGACGATGCGGAGATGCTCAGATTTCGCCTTTTGGGTTATGTTACGCAGGACATCAGTCTGAGCGAAGTGAATGACAATATCCTGAATGTGGTGCTGGAGGAGGATCTTATGAACATGGAGACAGTCGTGGTCACCGGAACCAGGACTCCAAGGTTACTTAAGGAGAGCCCTATATTGACAAGGGTTATTACCAGTCTGGATATCCAGCGGGTCGATGCACTTAATATCGGCGACCTGCTGGAGTCGGAGCTTCCGGGCATCGAGTTTTCGTACGCCATGGACCAGCAGGTGACTCTCAATATGCAGGGATTCGGCGGCAACTCGGTCCTGTTCCTGGTGGACGGGGAGCGCGTGGCCGGTGAGACTCTGGACAATATCGACTACAACCGTCTCAATCTGGACAATGTGCAGCGCGTCGAGATAATCAAGGGCGCGGCCTCGTCCCTCTACGGCTCCAATGCGGTGGGAGGGGTGGTCAATCTCATCAGCGCCGGTGCCTCCGAGCCCTGGCAGGTCAATGTCAATGCCCGGTACGGAGCTCACAACGAGCAGCGTTACGGCGGCTCGGTGGGTTTTATCGCTGGCAAGTTCAACAGTCTCACCAATGCGCAGTACACCAGCATCGACTCCTACGCCATGCCTTCGGAGGGTGACTACAGTACGTTCTACGGCGGGTACAACTGGAGTGTGAAGGAACGTCTGCAGTATGAGCCGCTGCAGGGACTGCGGTTCACGGCCCGGGCCGGATATTTCTTCCGGGAAAGGGACCTGCAGAGCGATACGAGAGACCGTTACCGCGATTTCAGCGGAGGCCTGAAAGGGGAGTGGGATGTCAATGACCGGAACAGGATAGAGCTCTCATATGGCTTCGACCAGTACGACAAGAGCGACTGGCTGCTCTTCAACAGCACTGACGTGCGTGACTACAGCAACGTGCAGCACACCGTCCGCGGTATCTACACCTATGACCTGACCGCTGACGGGAAGAGTACCATGATCGTAGGGGGCGACTACATGCGTGACTACCTGATGTCCTATCAGTTCGAGGACAACGGCTACTATATCCAGCACACTGCGGATGTGTTCGCCCAGGTGGAGACCAATATCAACGAGCACTGGAACCTCATCGGGGGCCTGCGCTACGACTTCTTCTCGCAGAAGCGGCTCAGCCATTTCTCCCCGAAGCTCAGTATCATGTACCGTACCGGCGGCTGGTCCTTCAGAGGCTCCTATGCCGGCGGTTTCCGTGCCCCGACCCTCAAGGAGATGTACATGTCCTTCGACATGGCCAGCATCTTCATGATCTACGGCAATCCGGACCTGTCGCCCGAGTCCAGCGAAAATCTCTCGGTGTCGGCCGAATACAACTGGAAGTACTTGAGCGCGTCTGTCTCGGGTTTCTACAATTTCGTGGACAACCGCATCACCACTGTCTGGAACGAGGAACTCGGAGGTATGATGTACACCAACATGAGTCCGATGCAGGTACGCGGGGTGGATGTCTCCGTGTCTACCCGCCTGCCATTCGGTCTGGGCGCCCGTCTGGCCTACACCTTCACCAACGAGGCCATACGTGCCGGAGAGCCCCTGCTATCCCAGACCAGACCGCATTCGGCTACGGCCCGCGTGGAGTACGGCAGGTCCTGGAAGAACTACGGCTTCAACGTGGCCCTCAGCGGAAGAGTGCTTTCAGCCGTGACCACCGAGGTCTACACTTCGGCCACTGACTACGAAGAGACGGAGCTGCAGACCTATCCGGCCTACACGATATGGAAGCTCACCGTCTCGCAGGACATCTGGAGGGGTATCCATCTCAACGTGATAGTGGATAACCTGTTCAACTACCGTCCCAAGTATTATTACAGCAGTACCCCCAGCACTATCGGTACTACTGTGGCGGTGGCCCTGTCCGTGGATATCGAGAAATTTTTTCAGAAAAAATAGAAAATATAAAAACGCGCATGATTCAAAAAACAGCAAAAATCATAATATATATCGTGGTTTCCATCCTGGCAGTCCTCATTCTTTGGGGACTCTGGGCGTATATGGCATCTCCCACCAGGGTGGCATTTCTCAACTATCAGGTACTTCAGCTCGGCCAGATATCCAGGGCCAATGACAATCCGTCCGTCAGACTGTACGAACTCTCTCCCGAGGACGCTTCCAAGGCGGGACATTACGACATCCTGCTGATCAACGGAATGGGGCTGAGGATCACCGAGGAACAGCGTGCGGAGATTCAGCGTGCCGCTGAGCGGGGCCTGCCCGTACTCTCTACGATGGTGACCAATCCGGCAAATGACATCAATACCGTGGATTCGACCCTCGCTCCGCAGCTCCGGGCCTATCTCTCCAACGGAGGTCCGGCCAACTACCGCAATATGCTCTCATTCATCCGCCGCAATATAGACGGAAAGCGCTTCCGTGCCCCGGAGCCTGCCCCTGCAGAGGAATATACGGTTGAGAACATCTACCATCCTGCGTTGACGGAAAAAGGCGGAGGCGAGGACGGCTTCCGCTCCATTGCCGCCTACAACTCCTATCTCCGGAGCAACGGCCTGTGGAAGGAAGACTCTCCCCGCATCATTGTCACCGGACAGATGGGCGATCCTACGGACCTTATCGCCTCCCTCGAAGCTGCCGGCAACGTGGTATATCCTGTCCGCAGCACCCGTCCCATGCTGGATAACGGACAGCTGGACTCCATAGCCCCTTCGGCGGTGATCAACATGGCGCACGGCCGCTTAGGGGACGAGACTGTGGAATTTCTCAAGAAGTACAACATTCCCCTCTTCTCGCCTCTGAATGTCAATACCCTCGTTTCCGACTGGGAGGCGGATGAGATGGGCATGGTCGGGGGATTTCTCTCCCAGAGCGTGGTGACCCCGGAGATAGACGGGGCCATCCGGCCGTTTGTACTTTTCGGACATTACGAGGACGGGGACGGGCTGCAGCGGCTGGAGGCCATCCCCGGGCGGTTGGAGGAATTTACGGAAACAGTGAACCGCTACCTGGAACTCAAGCGCAAGCCCGAAAGCCAGAAGAAGATAGCCATATTCTACTACAAAGGGGCGGGACAGAATGCCCTGACAGCCTCCGGGATGGAGGTGGTGCCCTCGCTGTACAATTTCCTGACAGCCCTGCGCTCGGCGGGGTACAATGTCTCCGGCCTGCCCTCCTCTCCGGAGGCTCTGGCGGAGCTGATCCAGAGCAGGGGTGCGGTGTTCGGCTCGTATGCCGAGGGGGCAGCCTCGCGGTTCATGGAGGAGGGTCAGCCCGAGTGGGTGGACGCTCCGACATACGCGGAATGGAGTACGAAGGCCCTGCCGCAGAGACTTCGCGATGAGGTGGCGGCCCTGAACGGGGATTTTCCCGGGCCCTATATGTCCCGCGACGGACGTCTGGCCCTGGCCCGGATAGAACTGGGCAATGTGGTGCTGCTGCCCCAGCCTGCTGCGGGTGGCGGCCAGAACGACTTCCAGATGGTGCATGGCACCCATGCCGCGCCTCCATACAACTATATTGCGGCCTACCTCTATGCCCGCTACGGCTTCGGGGCCGATGCGATGATTCACTTCGGTACCCACGGCAGCCTGGAGTTCACTCCCCGCAAGCAGGTGGCCCTGAGCCGGTATGACTGGCCGGACCGCCTAGTGGGCACTGTCCCGCATTTCTACCTGTACACCATCTCCAACGTGGGGGAGGGAGTCATGGCCAAGCGGAGGGCATACGCGGGACTGCAGTCCTACCTCACCGCTCCTTTCATGGAAAGCAATGTGAGGGGAATCTACCGCGACCTCTCTCAGGAACTCTCGCGCTACGACGAGGCTGTGTACGGGGAGTCGCCTGATGCAGCCGGAGCGGAGAAGATAGCCTTGAATATCAAGAAACTGACAATAGAGATGGGCATAGCCTCGGACCTCGGACTGGACACTCTTTCTAAAGATGTGCCCTACACTGAGGAGGAGATCCTGCGCATCGGGAATTTTGCCGAGGAACTGGCTTCCGAGAAAGTCACCGGCCGTCTCTACGTGATGGGCGAGCCTTATCAGCCGGCCCAGATAGAATCTACCGTCTATGCCATGAGCACCGAATCGGTGGCCTACGGGCTGCTCGGCATAGACCGGGCCAAGGGCAAGGACGTTGAGGGAGTGGAGAAGCAGCTGTCGGTGTTCAACCGGCGGTATGTGGCTCCGGCTAAGAGGATTGTGGCCCGGCTGCTGACCCAGGGCCGTCCGGCGGATGACCGGCAGCTCTGCTCGATTGCCGGTATCTCCATGCAGGAACTGGAGCATGCCAGGGCGGTGGCGAAGTCCCTGGAGGCCCCGCCGGACATGATGTCGATGATGGCTCAGATGGCCGGAATGCAGCAGCTGAGGAAGGACTCGGCTGCCGGCCGGGGGATGAGCGAGATGATGTCGGCGATAGGCCGGCAGATGGGGCCGAGGAACAGCTATTCGCAGCAGGAGATGGATTTTGCCCGGGCGGTGAAGGAGATAGAACAGGCCGTACTCAATGTACACAACTACCGCAAGGCTCTGATGGAGAGCCCTTCCATCGAGATGCGCAGTATGCTCAATGCCCTGGACGGCGGCTATACCGCACCTTCGCCCGGAGGAGATCCGGTCGCCAATCCCAACACACTGCCCACCGGACGCAACCTTTTCGCGGTCAACGCCGAGGCGACCCCGACCCGCAGTGCCTGGGAAAAGGGTGTGGCCCTGGCCGAGAACACCCTGCGGCTCTACCGTGAGCGGCATTGCGACTCATTGCCCCGCAAGGTCAGCTATACCCTCTGGAGCAGCGAGTTCATTGAGACGGAGGGAGCGACCATTGCCCAGATATTCTATATGCTCGGAGTGGAACCGGTCTACGACAGTTTCGGCCGTGTGACCGATATCCGGCTGATACCCTCTGAGAAACTGGGCCGTCCGAGGATAGACGTGGTGGTGCAGACCAGCGGTCAGCTCAGGGATATTGCCGCCTCTCGTCTTTTCCTGATAGACAGGGCTGTCCGTATGGCAGCGGAGGCCAAGGACGACGGATATGTGAACAATGTGGCCGAGGGCATCCGGGAGACCGAGCGGATACTTACCGAGAAGGGAGTGACTCCGGCGGATGCCCGGCGGATGTCTTCCTACAGGGTCTTCGGAGGGGTGAACGGCAATTACGGCACCGGTATTCAGGGGATGGTGACCGCCTCTGACCGCTGGACCTCCTCCTCGGAGATCGCACAGGTCTATATGAACAATATGGGAGCCTACTACGGCAGCGAGGAGGGCTGGGAGGAATTTGCCCGGTACGCCTTCGAGGCCGCGCTTTCCCGTACCGACGCGGTGGTGCAGCCCCGTCAGAGCAATACCTGGGGTGCTCTGAGCCTGGATCATGTGTACGAGTTCATGGGCGGGCTCAACCTTGCCGTCAGGGAAGTGACAGGCAAGGATCCGGACGCTTACCTCAGCGACTACCGCAACCGCAACAAGGTGAGGATGCAGGAGCTGAAGGAGGCGATAGGGGTCGAGAGCCGTTCCACCATATTCAACCCTTCCTACATCTCCGAGAAGATGAAGGGCGGGGCAGGGGATGCGTCGGCTATCGCAGAGACTGTCACCAATACCTTCGGATGGAATGTGATGAAGCCGGAGGCCATCGATGACCGCGTGTGGGACGAGATATATGAGGTGTATGTCAAGGACAAGTTCGGACTGGGTGTGCAGGAACATTTCAAGGAGGTCAATCCGGCTGCTCTCGAGGAAGTTACGGCAGTTATGCTGGAGTCGGCGCGCAAAGGGCTCTGGGAGGCCTCGCCCGAACAGGTGGCGGATATTGCGGAGCTGCATACCGGCCTGATTGAGGAGTCCGGCCCCTCGTGCTCCGGCTTCGTGTGCGACAACCCTGCCCTGCAGGACTACATCGCTTCCGCACTGCCAGAAGCCTCAGCCTCGGAATACCGCGGGGCCATCCGGCAGATAAGGGAGGCTTCGGTCAGCGATGCCTCCGACGGGATGGTGCTCAAGAAAGACCGGCTGCAGGGCGAGACAGAGAAGGAGACGACCTTGGTGAGCAATATAGCCGTGGCAGTGCTGATTGTCGCCCTGTTCATCGGAGGCGGACTGCTGATAAGGCGCCGCCGCAAGTCCAGTGGAATCTGATCTCAGGAGGCTCTGCACATGTACAGTTTAGTCGTAATTCTGATGGTGCTGGTCTGCTTCAACTTCGTGCTGAAGCAGTCCTGGCACAAATGGTGGTCGGTGCTGGCTCATGCCGCAGCTGCCGCGCTTTTCACCGGGCTGATGTGGCCCGTGGCCGTCCGGCAGTCCCGCTCCCAGATAGATGAGTGGCTTTCCAATCCTGGTCTGATGCTGGATACCTCGGTTATAATCACCCTGGAAGTCATCCTGCAGATAGCCTTCTGCCTGCTCTCGGTGCATCTGATGAGCTCGGGCAGGCTGAAGAAGTCCACCATCTGGGGCTACCGCATCCTGCGATGGTTCCCCGGGGTGCTGATATTTGGAGTGCTTTTCAGCTTCCTGGTATATCTTATCTTCGCCTTTCCGGGTGTATCCTTCCCCTTGGTGGCCTGGAGTGCCGCCGCTGTGGTTTTCGTGGTCATAGCCGGAGGGGCTTGGCTCATGCGCCGGCTGTTTCCGGAGAAGGAGAGCCGCCTGGAGATGTTCTTCCTGACCAATGCCCTTACGGGGATAGTGGCGGTGATAGCCACTGTCAACGGCCAGACAGCCGTGGCGGGAGTGAGCGAGGTGGACTGGACGGCCATGGCGGGAGTGCTCGGCCTCGTTGCCGCCGGGGTGCTTGCCGGTTCATTCGTGAGGACTGCCCGTCCTTTCAGACGTTTTTTGAAAAACGGCAGAAATTTAAAAACAGACAACATTTTAAAAAATCAATAGCTTTTAGAACTTATGAACTACATTTCCGATGTCCTCTTCTGGATTTCCAACGGACTGCTCGTACCGGTAGTGGTCCTGCTTATATTGTTTTTCCTCCGCTCGCTGCTGCTGATCGGCAATTTTTTCGGACAGTACCTGCAGATACGCAAGGTGGACCGCCTCTTCATGGGTAAGGTGGAGGCCCTGACACCAGAGACTGCCGGAGAGCTGCGGGCTTCCATCCCCGCCAACTCGAAGTCGCCTCTGCTGTGCTGTCTGGCCGGTCTGCTGGATGCTTCGAAGGATAAGGCTCACAGGCAGCTGTTGCTCTCCGACTATGAGATAGCGGCGGATAAGGACTTAGGTACTTCCAAGACCCTGTCCAAGATGGGCCCCATGCTGGGTCTGATGGGTACGCTCATCCCTATGGGACCGGCTCTGGTAGGCCTGTCAACTGGAGACATAGGCTCGATGGCCTACAACATGCAGGTGGCCTTTGCCACGACCGTGGTGGGACTGTTCTCCGCTGCGATAGGCTTCATCACCCAGCAGGTCAAGCAGAGATGGTACACACGGGACCTGAACCGGCTGGAGTTCGTGTCCGAGGTGCTGGACGACTGTTCCGTAACTGATGCTGCCTCATGCGCCGCTGCAGTTAAGGCGTGCCCGGAAGGAGTGGAGAAGCAGGTTGCCGTTAAAGCAGGTGAGGAGGTGCTATGAGAAGGAGAAGACTGCTTGGGGGCGATGAGGAGAACGACCCGATGAGCGTTGTCGGCAACCTGTTTGACGTGGCCATGGTGTTTGCCGTGGCCCTGATGGTAGCCCTTGTCACCCGTTACAACATGACCGAGATGCTGTCCCCGGAGGATTTTACGATGGTAAAGAACCCGGGCAAGGAGGACATGGAGATCATCGTCAAGCAGGGACAGACCATCGACCGCTATACCCCCTCCGAGGACCAGTCCAACTCCGGCCAGAAAGGCAGGCGCGTCGGCATAGCCTACGAGCTGGAGAACGGCGAGATCATCTATGTTCCCGAATAGGACAGCGGGCGATGAGGTAGACAGGATGGTAAGTGAGTGTGACGTTGCCCTCCGGTGTGCCGAAGCGGTGCAGGTATTCATCTGAGAACCGGGCCAGACGGCCTGGAGTCCAGGCGGTACGGGTGATGCCGGTCACGCCGGTATGCTTGAGGTGGCGCAGGACATCGGACGGGGAAGGAAAACTCAGGGTGAGGTGTTCCTCCTCGGCAAGAACTGCCCTCAATCCGGCGTCTGTCAGCAAGCCGTGAAGCCATTCCAGGGGGAGGTAGCTCAGTCCGGTTCCGGTAACCGAGGCTATCTCCTGCAGGTTGTCAGGTCCAAATGTGGTAAGGGCAAGGCAGCCTCCATCCCGCAGCAGAGTCCGGCAGCGGACGATGAATGCTCCCGGGTCTTCGAACCACTGCATGACCGAGCAGGATACTATCAGGTCCCGGTCTCCTGGCAGCGGGCACAGTTCTGCGTCTCCTGGGACGAAACGGACAAGTGGCGTATGTGAAAGATATCTGCAGCCAGATGCCGTATCGGTGGCGGCAGGAGTGAGCAGGTCGGAGAGCGTTTCTGCCACTTCGGGGCAGATGTCGTTGAGGACCAATTCCTCCGGATGGAATTTCTGCAGGAAGCGGCGGGTGAATGTCCCCGTGCCGCATCCCACCTCCAGTACTTTCCGGGGTTCTTTAGTGAGGACGGATGACAGCAGGGAGCACAGTTTGGATGCGATGACCGACTGGGCCTGCGCATACTCCGCATAGCTCCTTATGGACTTGGCAAATCTCTGGTGTATCAGATGTTTGTCCATGAGTCCTCCTTGTATAGCAGTCTCTTGAAAAGGCTGATGTCATAGTGTGGAATGTCCAGAAGGGAGACCGGTACGTCCAGCCCTTTCCATGCCTCCGTCTGGTTGGCGGAGGGAAATATCAGGTCGCCTGAGCCAATGACGGCATGGTCCCAGGAAAAATCCCCGGGAGCGTCAGCAGCCGCTGTCCCGGAAAACATACCGGCATCGTGGTCAGCACCATGCCGGACGGCTTCCCGTATGGCCGAAAGCTCCTCGCGCAGCTCGTCCACGCTTCTTGTCAGGCCGCAGGACAGCAGTTGCTCCAGTGCTTCCGTCGAGCCGCACATCCTGCGGCGGAATTTGGCCAGAGTCCGCTCGGAAAGACCGTTGAGGGTACCGTCAAAGATGGCCGTAGGGATGCCTTTACTGTCATCCACGGGAAAGGGAGTACCGTTGACAGCCAGCCTCAGGCCGTTTACCATGTCGGCCCCACCCAGTGCCTTACCGGCGGCCCATACGCCCATGGACCAGGCCAGTACCCGTACCTCGTTGTATCCGTTCAGTATCCCGAGGTCGAAGTCCATGTCCCGGTAGTCCCAGAGCATGAGAATATCGTATGCTGCGCTTCCCTCTATGCCGTTGCTGAACATACAGGGCTCGCTTCCCCAGCCGGAGAAGAAGAGCAGCAGTCCGGCGCTGTTCGGATGGTGTCTTAGAAAGGTGTGTCTCATAAGCTGTCGCAGAGTCTGTCCATGTCCTCGTCAGTGATGTCGGCTGTAAGGGAAAAACGCAGCCTTGAAGTGCCCTCAGGTACAGTCGGAGGCCGTATGGGCAGGACATAGAAGCCTTTGCGCCTCATGTCTTCCGCTTTAATAACGGTGTCAGTTGCCGGACCTATGATGAGCGGAATTATGTGACTTGCTGAAGGAGTCTCAGAACCTTTGTCGTGAAGGACTTTTCTAAGCCGTTCCGAGTGTCGGAGCAGCCGCTCGCGGCGGTCTTTGAAGCTGTGGAGCCGCTCCATGACGAACAAAGTCCAGGCCACGTTGACCGGTGGCATGGCGGTGGTGAAGATAAGTGTGCGCATTCTGTTGACCAGATACTCCTTTATAATACTGTCGCAGATGACATAGGCCCCCACTGAGGCCAAAGCCTTGCCGAATGTGCCGCACAGCAGGTCTATGTCTCCGATGCAGCCGCATTCCTCTGCCAGACCCAGTCCTCGTTCCCCGCGCACACCCACGGCATGGGCTTCGTCCACGTAGAGCATGACCTTGCCGCAGCGGCGTTTTATCTCTACCAGCCGCTGAAGCGGCGCAGTGTCTCCGTCCATACTGAAGATACTCTCGGTGACTATGATGATGCGGTCACAGTCTGAGTGTTCCTTTTCGATGAGTTTCTCCAGCTGGCTGTAGTCCTGATGCCTGTAGCGTATGCAGCGGGCTCCGCTCAGGCGGATACCGTCTATCAGGCTGGCATGAACCAGCTTGTCGGCAAGGATGAGGATGTTCCTGTCGCATAGGGCCGGAAGTATGCCGGTGTTCATGTGATAGCCGCTGCTGAGCACCAGGGCGCTTTCCCTGCCGTACATGGCTGCCAGACGCTCTTCCAGGGTGTCGTAAACCCGGAAGTTGCCGGTCAGCAGCCGGGATGACGATGAGGACATGGGCAGTTGCTCTCCAGAGGACTGCACCCTGTCATAGAATTCATGGAGCAGCTCCATATTGGAAGCCAGTCCAAGATAGTCGTTGGAGGAGAGATTGAGCATACGGTTTCCATAGTTGATAATCCACTTGCCATCATGCTGGCCGGAAGGCAGTTCTCGCAGGTTGCCCGAGACTTTCAGAGCATCCAGATCTTCCGCATATTTCTCATATATTGCTCTCATTCCGGTATTTCTCCGACTATTTTACGCATTTTGGACGTGAGGAAAGACAGTTCCTCCGGCTCTATGACAAATGGCGGCATTGCGTATACTAACCGTCCGAAGGGCCTGAGCCAGATGCCTTCCTCCACGAACCGCCTCTGCATCCAGCCCATGTCCACGGGCCGTTTCATCTCGATTACCCCGATGGCCCCGAGTATACGCACATCCTCCACAGACGGCAGCTCCCGGGCCGGAGCCAGCTCCTCACGCAGCCGGGCCTCTATTCTGCGTACCTTTTCCTGCCAGCCGCTCTCAAGCAGCAGCCTGATCGAGGCGATGGCCACCGAGCAGGCCAGCGGATTGCCCATGAAGGTGGGACCGTGCATGAACACCCTCGGGTCGTGGGAGGAAATGGTATCGGCCACCAGGTCGTTGGCCAGTACGGCCGAGAAGGTCATATAGCCTCCGGTGATGGCCTTGCCCACGCACATGATGTCCGGTTCCACCCCGGCGTGCTCCCAGGCGAAAAGCTTCCCTGTGCGTCCGAATCCGGTGGCTATCTCGTCGAATATCAGCAACAGCCCGTGCTCCCGGCAGATGGCGGCCGCTTCCCGCAGGTACTGGGGATGGTAGAAGCGCATTCCGCCGGCTCCCTGCACCACCGGCTCGAGTATCAGGGCAGCCAGCTCGTACCCGTGTTTCTCTATGATTTCCCGCAGCGGGTCGATGTCGTGCGGATCCCAGCTGCCATCGAACCTGCTGTGCGGCGACGGGGCGAAATACCTCACCGGCAGGGCAGAGCCGAAGAGGGTGTGCATCCCGGTGACGGGGTCGCAGACCGACATGGCGTTCCATGTGTCTCCGTGGTATCCGGAGCGGATGGTCACGAAATTGGTACGGTCGGGATGTCCGGCAGCCACCTGGAACTGCACGGCCATCTTCATGGCCACCTCCACGGCTACCGAGCCGCTGTCGGCGTAGAAGATATGGCTCATAGAGGGAGGAACGATGCTCAGCAGCAGCTTGCCCAGCTTGATGGCCGGCTCATGGGTCAGTCCTCCGAACATGACGTGGGCCATGCTGTCGAGCTGCCGGCGTATGGCCTCGTTGAGCACGGGGTGATTGTACCCGTGTACGGCACACCACCAGGAGGACATGCCCTCGATAAGCTCAGTGCCGTCCTCAAGGGTGATCCTGCAGCCTTTTGCGCTGCGGACCTTGTAGGTGGGCAGGGGATTGATGGTGGAGGTGTATGGATGCCACAGATGGTCGCGGTCGAATATGTCGAAATTGGGGTTGAGGGATTCTTCAGATTTCATAACCGGCGGATTTGATGAGTTCTTTGTCTTCAGCCACTTTTGAGCCCACTGTGGTCAGCAGGTCTCCGGCAATGGCCGAGTTGATGCCGATGCGCATGGCCTTAAGGACGGCTTCCCGCGAAAGTCTGGCCCGTCCTCCCGCAAAGCGGAGGTAGGCAGTAGGGTGAATCAGGCGGAAAAGTGCTATGCACCTGAATATCTCATCCTCGGAGATGGGGGCCGTGTTTTCCAGCGGGGTGCCCGGAATAGGGGACAGTATGTTGATGGGAATGGACTGCACATCCAGTCCTTTGAGGGTAAATGCCAGTTCTATGCGTTGCTCCTCGGTCTCGCCCATGCCGATTATGCCTCCGGAGCATATCTCCATTCCGACGCGGCGGGCAGCCTCCAGGGTCTGTATTTTCTGCTGCTGGGTATGGGTGGAGCAGAGGGAGGGAAAATAGGAGGGCGCTGCCTCCAGGTTGCAGTGGTATCGGGTGACGCCGGCCTCGTAGAGCTTGTGCAGGCTCTCCTCGGAGAGCAGCCCGAGCGAGGCGCAGATGCGGATGGAGCTGTTGCCGCGCAGGTAACGCACCCTTGCGCATACCTCGTCCACTTCCCTGTCCGACAGCCTGCGTCCGCTGGTGACCAGGGAGAAGCGGCCTATGCCGGATGCCTCGTTGACAGAGGCGTGCCTCAGGCATTCCTCTTTGGGAACCAGACCGTATTCCTCAATACCGGTATGATAGTGTGCCGACTGGGCGCACCATTTGCAGTCCTCGGGGCAGCGGCCGGACTTGGCGTTGATGATGGAGCACAGGTCGAACCGCCTCGGGGCGCACAGTACGGTAATCTCCTGTGCGGCATCCAGCAGCGGCCTCAGCTCCGCCTTTTCAGCCAGCCGCAACGCTTCTTCCGGACATATTCCCTGTCCGGACAGTATCTTCTTTTTCAGACTTTCCAGCATCAGAACTGATTTCAGAGTTGTGAGATGTATCCTTCAATGACCTCAGGATAGGCGCGCTCGAGTTCGTGTACCTTGGCGAAGAGCGTCTCCGGGGTGTCTTCCGGGGAGACGGTGCAGCGGGCCTGATAGATGGTCTTCCCGTGGTCGTATTGGTTATCAACGACATGAATAGTGATACCGGACTCTTTCTCACCGGCAGCTATTATAGCCTTGTGTACATGCTCGCCGTACATGCCCTTGCCGCCGTAGGACGGCAGCAGGGCCGGGTGGATGTTCAGTATCCGTTCCGGCCATTCCGCGATAAGGTATTCGGGGACTTTCAGCAGAAAGCCGGCCAGGATGATGAAGTCGGTTCCGAGCTCGTGTAGAACATCGGTGAGTTTCCGGTTCTCTCCTTTATATACTAAGGTGTTGCTGCGGAATTCCGAAGCGGTGAAGGTATAGTGCGGCACTCCCAGCCTTTCAGCTCTGGTAAGTACGAAAGCGTCTTTGCGGTTGCAGAGAACCGCCATGACGCGATAAGTTTTATGATCCTTAGCCCAGTTTATGATATTTTCGGCATTTGTGCCTGAACCTGAGGCAAATACGACAATATTAGGAACAATCTTCTCCATCGGGTTTTGTTGTTGGATTCTTGCAAAGTTCCATAAAAATTTTAAAATTCCGAAAATTATTTGTTAGTTTGCAGCAAATTTTATTACAAACTAATTATTAACTAAAATTTAGACCATGGCAGATATTGTTTCAGAAGTAACAGCCATCATCGTCAACAAACTCGGAGTTGATGAAAGCGAAGTAACCCGCAATGCAAGTTTTACAAATGATTTAGGTGCTGATTCTCTCGACACAGTTGAGCTCATTATGGAATTTGAGAAGAAGTTCAATATAGAGATTCCTGACGATGCCGCTGAGAAGATCTCTACAGTAGGCGAGGCTATCGACTATATCGAGGAGCACACCAAATAATTTGTACATGGGGTTGAGAAGAGTTGTTGTTACCGGTCTCGGTACGATAAATCCTTTAGGCAATACGGTTGAGGAGTACTTCTCCAATCTGGATAAAGGCATAAGCGGGGCCAGACTTATAACGTCATTTGACACGACTCTTTTCAAGACCAGGTTTGCATGTACGGTAGAGGATTTCGATCCGTCCCGGTACGGTATCGAGCGCAAGGAACTGAGGCGGATTGACCGTTTCGCCCAGTTTGCGATGGTCGCTGCGGATCAGGCTGTCAAGGACAGCGGGCTGGATCCGGAAAAAGAGGACCTGGACAGAATAGGCGTGATACTGGGTTCCGGCATCGGAGGCATACAGAGCCTCACGGATGAAATAATGGGTTATGGCGTGGGCGGTAGAATCCCGCGCTTTAGCCCATTTCTTATTACCAAGATGATATCGGATATGGCCCCTGGTCTGATATCCATCAAATACGGTTTCGCGGGGCCCAATTATACCACGACTTCGGCCTGTGCGTCGTCTTCCCATGCGATGGGAGACGCTCTCAATCTGATACGCCTCGGCAAGGCCGATGTCATTCTGACAGGGGGTGCCGAGGCGCCTGTATCCGAGCCGTCAATAGGAGGATTTGATTCGTCCAAGGCTCTTTCCACCAACAATGAGCAGTATCGTACAGCTTCCCGCCCGTTCGATGCCACACGTGACGGTTTCGTGATGGGGGAGGGTTCTGCTGTGCTCGTATTCGAGGATATGGAACATGCCGTGCGGCGCGGTGCAAGGATCTATGCGGAAGTCGCCGGTGCCGGCATGAGTGCCGATGCTTATCATATTACGGCCCCGCACCCGGACGGAGAGGGGGCTATGAAGGTTATGCGGCTGGCATTGGAGGATGCGGGGATGGTGCCCGAGGATGTGGATTACATCAATGTTCACGGAACATCCACACCGTTGGGGGATGTGGCTGAACTGAAAGCCGTGAAGCGTCTGTTCGGAGAGCATGCCTACAACCTTAATATCAGTTCTACCAAATCCATGCACGGTCATCTGTTGGGTGCTGCGGGAGCCGTCGAGGCTCTGGCCTGCATACATGCGCTCAGGGACTCGATAGTGCCTCCGACCATCAATTTCCAGCATGAGGATCCGGATATTGACTACAATCTCAATCTTACGCTCAACAAGGCGCAGAAAAGAACAGTAAAGGTGGCCCTGAACAATACCTTCGGATTCGGAGGCCACAACTCCTGCCTTGTCTTCAAGGCTTTTTAAACAGCGTATTTATTGCATCAGACCGTAAGTGATGGTCAGGGTCGGCCTTCTCTCGGCGGCAGGGCCATTGAGCACTGTCTTGTTGTAGTTGTAATTGTCAAACTCATAGACTCTGGTATCTGAGATATTGACCTTGTATTTCATGGGTGCTATCCACAGATCCTGGTCCTCGACGATCTCAGAGGAATCAGTATTGATGATATTCTGTATGTATGAGGTTATATCCATGCTGTATACCAGCAACGACCGGTTGATGCTGCCGTAGTTGGATGTGTTGTATACCTCGCTCAGCGGTTGATAGAAGTAAAGGCTGTCACTGTCAGATGTCGGAATTCTTGTAAATGCGTAGATGTAAGGAGGATGCTCCATATCAAATATATCGTAGTCCGCAGGCTCCTCGTATGGGAATTTCAGTTCTGCCCTGGAGATGATTATGTTCTGTCCTTCCAGGCCCTCTTCCTGAATCCAGCTGTCGAGCATCTCTTTGAGATCTGCCGCCGCAATATGGGGCTTGATGCCGGAAAGACTCTCGATGTACAGTTTGTCGCCCGGTGCCCCGTTGCTCAGACCCTCTGAACCGGTGCTGAAATAGTTGAAGGCCTCGTAGCCGCTGTATCCGAAAGCGAACGATTCGGTAGTGTCCAGATCGGTTATCCCTCGTTCGGAATCATTGAGAGTGTAGTTAAGGTTGATGGTGGAGTTGCCCAGACTGAGAAAGTTCATCCTCCCTTCCTCAGAGCCCATTGAAGGCTCGATCTGTATGAAAAGTCCGGGGATACGTTTCAGGAATAGCGAAACGTCCTCAAATTCCTCGGGAGTGGTGTCAAGCAGTTCCTGTGCGAACTCATCTTTCAGTTCGATACGGATTTCACCCTCTCCGTAAATTACGGGGTCACTTACGGTAATCGGCTCAAGGCTGATGTCCTCCGATGTCAAAGAGTTGCAGAAAGCCATGTCGCTACTGTCCAGCGATGTCAGAAGCCGGTATATTTTTATTCTTTGATGTATTCCTTTTTGGTCTTCTTCAAGATAGTAGGTTGAGTCTATTGAAAGATTGAGGTATGCAGACAGCAGTTTGGGGCTGTCTCCGAAGTCTGTGGAACTGGAATAGGGGACGATGTATGTCGCGGCACTGGATTCAACTGTCCCGAAGACGGGGTCAGTCATGGTGCCTACCATCATTTTTAGGCTGTTAGCGGCCTGGACTGAGCTGCTGACGCGATTAGTCACCGGAAGATCAAAGGTCTTTGTACCAAGGTACAGTATGGATTCGTCCGGAAGCATTCCGCTTCCGAGGGAGCGGTCATTCTCCACACATGATGTGACCGCCAATAGAACGGCCAATGTGCAGAACACGACCGAAAAGGACTTAATGGGCATTTTATTCCAGTAATTTGTCGTAAAACTCATTGAACTTCTGAATGTAGGTGCCTTCAGGATGGTCTATGGGGAAATACTCAAGCACGGGTATGCCACGGCTTGCTGAGAACTCCATAAGCTCCGGCCTTATGTTTTCGGAGCCCAGTATGACGGCATCTGCATATTGAATGGCAAGTTTTGCAAGATTTATGCCATCGGGAGCCTTGAATGCGTCCAGGTCTTTGGACTTGATCCCGGATACGGGAATCTTGCTTTTCATGCCCGGGTCGAACAGACTGTCCATATATTCGTCATAGAGCGAGAGAACTACTTTTGCGTCTGCGAAGATGGGGTCGTTCTTGAAGGCCTTTTTCAGATAAAGCGGGACCAGATGCGATATCCAGCCGGAGCAGTGTACTATGTCCGGTTTCCAGCGGAGTTTCTTGACAGTCTCGAGTATGCCCCTCGCAAAGAAGATGGCTCTTTCGTCGTTGTCCTCCAGGAAGTTGCCCTCGGCATCCTCGTATATGGATTTTTTGTGAAAATAGTCGTCGTTGTCAATGAAGTACACCTGCATCCTGGCGGAGGATATGGATGCTACCTTTATCACCAGCGGACGGTCGATGTCGTTGATGACCATGTTCATCCCGGAGAGTCTGATTACCTCGTGCAGCTGGTTGCGCCTCTCGTTGATGCAGCCGTAGCGGGGCATGAAGTTCCGTATCTCCTTTCCGGACTCCTGAATGCCCTGAGGAAGATACCTGCCGATGACGGAGATGGTGCTCTCCGGCAGATACGGATAAATCTCGGAATTTATGAACAAAACTCTTTTGGGATCTTTCATTGCAGATTCTTTTTTGCAAATATAATAATAAAAAATCTAAATTAATTATCTTTTTATTTATCTTTGAGGGATTTATCTAGTGTAAACAGATGGCGGGAAAAGAGAGTAAAATCCTGTATAGAAGACTCTTGAGGTCTTATTTCTCATCAGTAATCAGCATTAGTCTGGTGCTCTTCCTGGTGGGGATGACGGGTGCGCTTATCGTCAATGCCAAGTCGGTCTCCAATTATTTCAAAGAAAATATTACCGTTTCCGCGGTGCTTAATGTAGAGGCGGATGAGGCGGATGCGTCGGCACTGGCAGACAGCCTGGAAAGGACATCCTATATAAAGAACGTGAGGATCATTACGAAGGCAGAGGGAGTGGAGGAGATGAAGGAGATTCTGGGAGATGACTTTATGGATGTGTTCGAGGTCAATCCGATACCTGTGTCGCTTGAGCTTCAGATAGCGGCGGATTATATATCCGCGGACAGTCTGAGCATAATAGAGGAGGCTCTGTACGGTTATCCGGCCGTGGATGATGTGGTGTATCAGCAGTCGCTGGTAGAGCTGCTCAATGCCAACATCGAGCGGATAGGCATTGTCACCGGGGTATTCGTCGCGCTGCTCCTGTTTATCTCGGTGGTGTTGATCAGCAATACTGTGAGGCTCAGTGTGGAACCCAAGCGGTCTACGATCAGGGTCATGCGCCTGGTTGGCGCCACCAAGGGATTTATAACGAGACCTTTTGCCGGACAGGCTTTTTTCCAGGGACTAATAGCCGGGGCTGTCGCGGATATATTCATTCTCACGGCCCTGTACTTTGTCCGTAATGAGTTCTACCAGTTGTTCTCCCTGTTCGACGCCATGTTGCTTGGGCTTGTTATGGCCGTCGTTATAGTTCTAGGTATATTGATCTGCATGATTTCCACGGTGGTTGGAGTGAGAAGTCTGATTAATGATGAAGATGATTTTAATAATAAATAAAATGGATAAGTTTGCTATTCCCAAAGAGAATATCCTGTATCTGATTATCGGTTTCGCCGTGATGCTGGTCGGTTATCTTCTGCTGCTCGGCGGCGGAGCTGACAGCCCCGATGTGTTCAACTACTCGCTTTTCAGCTTCACGCGGATGTATGTCGCGCCTCTGCTGATTCTTATCGGCTTTGCGATAGAGATAGTTGTGCTCTTAAGAAAAAAACCTATAAAATTGTTCAACCGTAAATAATTGAGTCGTGGAGTGGTTTCAAGCCGTGGTCCTGGGACTTATTCAGGGCCTTACAGAGTTCCTGCCTGTGAGCAGCAGCGGTCATCTGACAATATTCAAGGCGATATTCGGCATAGAGGCGGACAATCTCAGTTTCGAGGTAGCCGTCCATGCCGCCACGGTGCTCAGCACTATCGTCGCATTCCGCAAGGAGATATGGGACATCATCTGCGGTGTGTTCAAGTTCAAGTACAACAGCCAGACTCAGTATTTCCTGAAGATATGCGTCTCCATGATACCTGTGGCGGTAGTCGGATTCTTTTTCAAGGATCAGGTGGAGGCTGTATTCGGCTCCGGACTTCTGATAGTAGGCTGCATGCTTCTGCTTACGGCCTTGCTTCTTTTTGTGTCCGAGACCCTTTCCAACCGGCAGGCACGCAAGGCCGTTGCCGAAGGACGCGAGCCTGGAAAGGAGGTGGGGTACAAGGAGGCATTCATCATAGGCCTGTCGCAGGCCCTGGCCGTGCTGCCGGGTCTTTCCCGTTCCGGTACTACTATTTCGACAGGGCTTATGCTGGGAGTAAGGAAGAGCTCTATGGCCCAGTTCTCATTTCTAATGGTGCTTGTCCCTATTCTCGGAGAGGCGTTTCTTCAGCTTGTGGGCGGAGACTTTGCGGCTGAGTCATCCGGCATATCAACCATGTCACTTCTGCTCGGTACCTTGACTGCCTTTGTGTCCGGGTATGTGGCCTGCCGGTGGATGATACGTATAGTGCAGAAGGCACGGCTGCGTTACTTCTCCATATACTGCTGCGTGGCCGCTGCATTCTGCTTCATATTTGAGATGCTCAAGTAAGAATGTCCAAGTCCTATTTTATCTCCGATGTGCATATGGGTGCGGCTTTCTGTGACAGGAAGGCTTTGGAACAGGGATTTGTGACTTTGCTTGACCGCATCAGGGAAGAGAAAGCCGACGCTGTCTACCTGCTCGGGGATATCTTCGACTTCTGGTACGAATACAGATACGTTATCCCACGCGGTCACACGAGGGCGCTCGGTGCACTTGCCAGGCTCTGCGACAGTGGTGTCAAGGTGTATTTTTTCAGAGGCAATCACGATGTGTGGGTGTATGATTATTTCGAGCAGGAGCTGGGTATGACCGTACTGGAGCAACCGTATGTGGCGGAGATAGACGGAAAACTGTTCTGTCTGGGGCACGGTGACGGTCTCGGCCGTACCGATACGATGTTCCGCCTGATCCGCTGGGCCTTTCATAACCGTGCCCTCCAGGTGCTGTTCAGCGCCCTGCATCCCAGATGGGCTTTTGGCCTTGGCTATGCATGGGCAGGTCATTCCAGGAAGATGAAGAACATTCCTGAAAATGCGGGCCGTTATGTGTTCCGGGGCGAGCAGGAACCGTTGTATCACTATGCTGAGGCATTTGGCCGTGAATACAAGGCGTCACATGAGGGGCGCAGTATTGACTACTATATTTTCGGGCATTACCATACCCCTGGTACAGTGAAGATTCCGTCAGGAGGCCAGATGTATGTTCTGGGCTGCTGGGTGGACGGTGGTGAATATGCTGTGCTTGAGAACGGCTGCCTGAGCATTATTTCTGCTGGATCTCCAGACGGGAGCGCACGACAGGCTCCGGCGGGTTCTTCCCGAATATAGACCTGTAGGTCATGTTGAACTCACCTTTTTTGTATAGTGCGACCAGTTCCTCGGTCTGCTTGTCCTCACCTTCGGGGTCGTACGGTTTTTTCATGTCTGAACCGAAGAGTTTTGCAATGCCCTGCCAGAATCCGGCTGCGGCCTTTCCCTTGTAGTCCTTTATGATCTCGTAGGGAGTGATGCCGGTCTGCCGGTCTATAAGTCTCAGCAGCAGCTTGCCCTGACTGACCGTCAGGTTGCGCAGCGGTTTCTCGAACGTGTCGAACAGCTCTTGCTGCAGAACGTTGACATACCGGTTTTTCTGTCGTCGGTTGAAACCTTCGGTAGCGATTGTGGAGTCAGCATTCCGGAGCTTCTCTTCAGCCAGCAGTGCGTAAGGGTAGGCTTTTGCGAAATTGTGTACCAGACGGTAGTATTTCCTCCACGACTTGCCTTTCCTCTTTGCGGTCTTGTATATGGGCTCCAGACTGTCCAGATAGACGGTGTCTCCGTTCTTGTCGATGATATACTGCATAAGCGTCTCGTCCTCATCCCGGTTCTGGGACCGGAGTTGCGGAACTGCCAGGGACAGGACCAGGATGATCAGAACGAAACGCCTCATTTTGAGAGATTGTAATTATTAGATGCTTGTCATTGACTTCTGCAGCTCCCGGGCGGACTGGAGGAATTCCTCTACGCTCATCTCCTTGAAGAAAAGCAGGCCATGAGTGGTCCTGAGCCTGGGGCTGGGATTCTGGTAGAAGAAAGGCTTTCCGAGCACTCTTTGTACTTTTGCGACCTGGTCTACCCAGATGATCTTGGCCAGGTCGCTGAATTTGCCGTCGAGCATGTAGCTGGGGAAGTCCGCGTCCACCTGTGATGCGTAGCAGTTGCTGAACGCATTGTCGAACACGCTCATGGCGTTGAGCGATACGGGCACGATGTGGGTGGCCTCCGAGGGCAGGAAACGGTACCAGACATTGCGGTAGCCCCATATCTTGAGGTTGCTAAGGTCGGCTTCCTTGCTCCATTCGCGGATAGCCTCGGCTATGGCCTGCAGTACCTTGTAATGGGTATCCGGACCGCTGCCCTCAGGGTCGAATGCGATGCTGATCACTGTGGGCCTGATGGTGCGCAATTCTTCCAGGATGGGAGCTACGTCGCGTTCCCTGTTGGGCTGCTCCGTGAAGATGTCTCCGGTGTAGAACCCGAGTCTGAGATGATGCACGTCCTCGTTTCTGATGCCGAAGAATCCCCATACCAGTTCCTCTTCGAACTCGCGGATCATGCCTTTGAGCAGCCGGATGTCAGCAGACATCTTCTGTCCGTCATAACTTCTGCGGGTCTCTTCGATCACATCTACGATTTTCTTGCGCAACTCTTCTGGATTCTTCACCCCGTATATTTCAATGAAGTCCCTTACCAGTCTGTGAGCCCGTCCTCTCTCACGTTCGTGGGCATTGCCGGAGGCTACGTTGATGAGGAAGTGGTAGATGTCCTTCTCGCGTTTTTCCTTCCAGCCGTGTTCGAAGAAGTCAGGGTACCGGGTCATCTCTATGCGGCCCTCGTCCAGAAAACGGAGCGTCTGCTCAAGGGCGTTGATGAGGAACTTGTTGGTGACGGCATTGAAACCGGATGTCATGATTGAGAAATGCGACTCGTTGGTCTCGTTCCTGGAGACCCTGTGGATATGGGGCAGCAGACCTAGCAGGATGTCGTCGTGATGAGGGCCGGTGTAGTAGAACACCTGATTGCTCCAGGTCGAAGTCCCGCGGGCTATCTTCTTGGTCAGAGAACTGATGACGCTGTCCATGGTGTGCTCGTTCAGGTCCGGAATCATACTGCAGTACTCGTCGGCCCTGAGGTCCTCGAGAGTGACTTTGTCTCCGTACTTGTTGAGCCTGTTGCAGCAGTCGATGACGGCCCTGTCCGTCTTCTCCTGGGTCCACGGGGAGTCAGCGTAGTAATGGTAGACAGACTCATGCAGCATGGATGCGGCGCCGGTGGTCAGATAGAATCTGGCGTTGGGCAGCTTGGACAGCACTGAGGCAGGGTAGAGGTTGCATGGCGTCTTCTCCAGCGCGTCGGCTACAACGGGTGCCTTGGCTTCTCCGGCCGCGAAGATAATCGCTACTGCGTCCGGGTTGTGGGTAATGGTCTCCAGACCGATGGTGATCACAGGTTTGATGCGAGAGACCTCGATGCCTCCGAGGTCACTGGCAGCCGCTGCCTGGGTCTCGTAGTTGGTGTGGGTAAGACGGGTGGTGGAGTTGGGGTCGCTGCCCCGGACATTGAATGCGATGTGCCCGTCGGGGCCGATGCCTCCGAGGAAGAATCCGATGCCTCCCAGGTCTCTGACTTTCTGGTCGTACTCCGAGCACCAGTTGTCAATCATGAAGATGGAGCGCTGGCGCAGCTTCTCGGCGGCCGACTTGGCCTCACGGTAGCGCAGGCTCAGGTCGATGACTCCGTCCGGAAATACGTCCCGGAAGTTCATGCCGTCAGCCAAAGGTATCTCGTCGCAGTTGATGAACAGACCTTTGGTCGCGTCCAGACCGAAGTCCTCGACGTAATATTTCTGTACGTAGTTGTAGAAGCTGTTGTGCTGCTTCGGGTCGATGGGGTAGAACTCGTCAATCTGGACGAAATGCAGTCCGCGCAGGTCGGGTTTGCGCGTTACGGTAAGTCCGCTTTCGGCGCGCGATGCGGCTCCTTCCTTCGTGTCCCATTCGGTCAGTATCTTCTTGACCCACGCTATAAAATATTCCGGAGTCTTGCCGGTTGGCAGGCTGATGACTCCGTCAGGATGCTCCGCCGCCCATTCCAGGAAGCGGAAAGCGGTCAGCTTGCCGAGTTTGGGGAAATTCTCTACGGTGATGTAGGGAACATTGGATTGGAATCTGTGTCTTGTTGAGCCGATATAGGCTTTTTCGACACTAGTAAAGTCGGTACACATGTCTGTATTATTTATGCGGGTACAAAATTAAGAAAGTGTTTTGAGATTTTCAATAGAAATCTTATGTGGATGCCATAGGTGCGGACGTGTCCAAAATATGTTTTCTGAAAATGTTCATAATTTCGCAACATTCTGATGTCCCGTTTATTGACCTTCAAATTCTTCGGTCAAAAATGTGTGAAAGATTTTCAATAAAAATGCCAAAAAAGTTTGGTGTTACAGGAATTTGTAATATCTTTGCAGCCCCGTTTAATGGGAGAATTGTATTTATTTGTTTGAAAATAATAGACTTACAAAAAGTATAGACAATGTTACAACCAAAGAAAACCAAGTTCAGAAGGCAGCAGAAGGGCCGTATGAAAGGTAATGCTCACCGTGGCACAGAGCTTTCTTTCGGATCTTTCGGCATCAAGACCCTTGAGTCCGCATGGCTCACCGGTCAGCAGATAGAGGCTGCCCGTCAGGCTGTAGTGCGTTACATGAAACGTGAAGGTAAGATTTGGATTCGCGTTTTCCCTGACAAACCTTACACAAAGAAACCTGCTGAGGTGCGTATGGGTAAAGGAAAAGGTAATCCCGAGGGATTCGTTGCCCCCATCACTCCGGGCCGTATGCTCATAGAGGCAGAGGGTGTGCCTTTGGAGGTCGCCAAGGAGGCTCTCCGTCTCGGCGCACAGAAGCTGCCTGTTACTACCAAGTTCGTGGTACGTAGAGATTATGTAGAACAGTAATAAATGGAGGAGAAGATATGAAACCCAAGGAAATCAGAGAAATGTCAATCAAGGACCTGCGCGAGCGCATCGAGACCGAGAAGGCCAATCTCGCACAGATGAAGATCAACCATGCCGTCTCCCCCATCGAGGATACATCAAAGATCAGAAAGGCCGGAAAGGATATCGCACGTATGCTTACCATCCTGACTGAAAAGGAAAACCAGGCTAAATCAGAAGAGTAATTCGTATGGAAAGAAATTTACGTAAGGAAAGAATCGGTGTGGTGGTGAGCAACAAGATGGACAAGTCGATTGTCGTTGCTGTAAGAGTAAAGGAAAAACACCCTGTTTACGGCAAGTTCGTGAACAAGACCACCAAGTTCGTCGCTCACGATGAGAAGAACCAGTGCGACGAGGGCGATACGGTCCGCATAATGGAGACCCGTCCGTTAAGCAAGACCAAACGCTGGAGATTAGTAGAAATCGTAGAAAAAGTGAAGTAAAATGATACAACAGGAATCACGTTTAATGGTAGCTGACAACAGCGGTGCGAAAGAGGTGCTCTGTATCCGTGTTCTCGGAGGTACCCGCCGCCGTTACGCCAGCGTCGGCGACAAGATAGTAGTCGCTGTCAAGAGCGCTATCCCTGGCGGTGACGCCAAGAAGGGATCGGTCTCAAAGGCCGTTGTAGTGCGCACCAAGAAAGAGATCCGTCGTCCGGACGGCTCATATATCCGTTTCGATGACAATGCCTGCGTGCTTTTGAACAATCAGGGTGAGGTCCGCGGCACACGTATCTTCGGCCCTGTTGCCCGCGAGCTCCGCGACAACTACATGAAGATTGTCTCTCTTGCACCCGAAGTACTATAATATATAGGAGGTACAGACATGAACAGGAAATTACATATCAAGAAAGGCGATATGGTCTATGTGAACGCCGGCAATGACAAGGGCAAGACCGGAAAGGTTCTCGAGATCATCACCAAGAAGGACCGTGCCATCGTAGAGGGGGTCAACATGGTGAGCAAGCACACCAAGCCCAATGCAAAGCATCCTCAGGGCGGTATTATCAAACAGGAAGCAGGAATCCATATTTCCAACCTTCAGGTAGTGGATCCCGCCAAGGGAGGTCCCACCAGAATCGGCCGCCGCATGGGCGAGAACGGGAAATTGGTCCGTTATGCTAAAAAATCAGGAGAGGAGATCAAGTAATGGCAAAGAAAAAAGTAGAAGAGACCAAGCAGGAGCATGTAAGCTTGGCAGGATACGTTCCCAATCTTCAGAAAAAGTACAAAGAGGAGATTGTGGCTAAGCTCCAGAAGGAGTTCGGTTTTGCAACTGTGATGCAGGTTCCCAAGCTCGTGAAGATAACCCTCAACCAGGGTATCGGTGACGCTACTGGCGACAAGAAGCTTGTAGAGGTCGCTCAGCAGGAGCTCACTGCCATAGCAGGTCAGAAAGCTGTGACAACATACTCTAGAAAAGATATCTCCAACTTCAAACTCCGCCGTGGGCAGGCTATCGGAGTGAAGGTGACTCTCAGAGGCGCGCGTATGTACGAGTTCCTCGAAAGGCTTATCGCCGTATCCCTTCCCCGTATCAGAGACTTCAACGGTATCAATGAGAAGTTTGACGGCCGCGGTAACTATACCCTCGGTATCAAGGAGCAGATTATCTTCCCCGAGATTGACATCGACAAGATCACCAAGATCTTCGGACTTGAGATTACCTTTGTCACATCCACAGAGAAGGACGAGGAAGCACACGCTCTTCTCCGTGAGTTCGGACTGCCTTTTAAGAACAAAAAATCGTAAATAGAAGATATGGCAAAAGAATCAATGAAAGCTCGCGAAGTGAAACGTGCGAGGATGTGCGCTAAATACGCAGAGAAACGTAAAGCATTAAAGGAAGCCGGCGACTGGGCCGCTCTCGACAGACTCCCCAAGAACTCGAGTCCCTGCCGTCAGCACAACCGCTGCTCCATTACAGGACGTCCTAAAGGATATATGCGTGTTTTCGGCATCAGCCGTATTCAGTTCCGCGAGATGGCCAGCAAGGGTCTGATTCCCGGAGTACGCAAGGCATCCTGGTAAAATAGAAACAAACATAATTTATTAGTTTATAAACCATTGGATATCGGGCGCTGAAAAGCGTCGAACCACAAAAACAAAACAAACAAATGACTGATCCAATAGCAGATTACCTGACGAGAGTCAGGAACGCATATCTCGCAAAGCACAAGATTGTCGAGATCCCTGCATCGAAGATGAAGATGGAGATTACCCGTATTCTCCACGAGAAAGGTTACATCCTCAGCTACAAGCTGGTGGAAGGCACTCCCTACAACACTATCAAGATAGCCCTCAAGTATCATCCTGAGACAAAGCAGGCCGCTGTCAAGAAGATCATGAGAGTGTCAACCCCCGGTCTGAGACGCTATGTAGGAGTCGAGGACATGCCCCGCGTGCTCAACGGCATGGGTATCGCCATCCTCTCCACATCGAAGGGTGTCATCACCGACAAGGAGGCCAAGGACATGAACGTCGGCGGCGAGGTCCTCTGTTATGTTTATTAATATTTAAAACGAAGTAATAATGTCAAGAATTGGAAAATTGCCTGTACACCTGCCGCAGGGCGTTACCGCAACAGTGGGCGCCGACAATGTGGTAATGGTTAAAGGACCGCTCGGACAACTGAGTCAGAAAGTTGATCCTGACATCAAAGTATCCGTTGAAGGGAATATTATTACGGTCAGCCGTCCTACCGACCAGCCCCGTCACCGTTCCCTGCACGGACTCTACCGCGCACTCATTCACAACATGGTGACTGGAGTATCCACCGGCTTCACCATCAAGCAGGAACTTATCGGTGTGGGTTACCGCGTGGAGGTCAAGGGACAGATCCTTGAGCTTGCCCTCGGATATTCACACGATATACATTTCATGCTTCCCTCGGAGATCAAGGCCGAGGCAGAGCCTGTGAAGAAGGGACAGAACCCTGTTCTTGTTCTCAAGAGCTGCGACAAACAGCTGCTCGGCCAGGTAGCCGCCAAGATCCGCTCTATGCGTGCTCCCGAGCCGTATAAGGGTAAAGGTATTAAGTTTGTGGGCGAACAGCTTCGCCGCAAGGCCGGTAAGTCAGCCGGAGCTAAATAATAGGAGGATAAGAATATGGCAATGACTAAGATAGAAAGAAGACAGAGAATACGCTACCGTATCCGCAAGGTCGTCAACGGTACTCCCGAGAGACCCAGGATGTCCGTATTCAGAAGCAACAAGCAGATATATGTTCAGGTTATCGATGACACCAAGGGCGTGACCCTGGTATCGGCCGGCTCTACGGACAAGTCTCTCGCAGAGGCAACCAAGGGCAAGACCGCTACTGAGGTTGCGGCTATGGTCGGAAAGCTCATCGCAGAACGTGCGACAGAGAAAGGTATCTCCACCGTCGCTTTCGACCGCGGAGGTTATCTCTATCACGGAAGAGTTAAAAGTTTGGCAGACGCAGCCCGCGAGGGCGGTCTTAAATTCTAAGAGACTATGGCAGATATCAATGTAAAGAAAGTGAAAACCACCGATCTGGAGCTTAAGGACAGATTGGTAGCAGTACAGAGGGTTACCAAGGTAACCAAGGGCGGCCGCCACTTCAGTTTCGCTGCTATCGTAGTAGTAGGCGATGAGAAGGGTGTCGTAGGTTATGGTCTCGGAAAGGCCAACGAAGTCACCACCGCTATATCCAAGGGTATAGAGGACGCCAAGAAGAATCTCGTCAAGGTGCCTCTGAACAAGAGGACCATTCCTCACGAGCAGGAGGCCAAGTTCGGCGGAGCAAGGGTATTTATGAAGCCCGCCGCTCCCGGTACCGGAGTGAAGGCCGGAGGTGCGATGCGTGCCGTGTTTGAGTCAGTAGGTGTTCAGGACGTGCTGGCCAAGTCCAAGGGCTCGTCCAACCCTCACAACCTCGTCAAGGCTACTATCGCTGCCCTCGTAGAGCTCCGTGACGCCTACACCGTAGCCGGTGTGCGCGGTATTCCCATGCAAAGAGTATTTAAAGGATAAGGAGGACGCACGATGGCAAAAGTTAAAGTTACTCAGATTAAGAGCAAGAACGGCTCAACCCAGAGACAGAGAGCCAATCTCGCATCCCTCGGACTGCGCCGTATGCACCAGTCTGTGGAGATAGAACTTACCCCTGTGACCAACGGTATGATCCAGAAGGTTCTACATCTTGTAAAAGTTGAGGAAATAAACTAAATCAAGCTAAAAAGAGATGAAACTACATAATTTAAAACCTGCAGAAGGTTCCACCAAGAGAGTAAAGCGGGTCGGAAGAGGTGAGGGCTCCGGACACGGCGGACAGTCAACCCGCGGTATGAACGGTGCCAAGTCCCGTTCCGGTTACCGCCACAAGATCGGATTCGAGGGCGGTCAGATGCCTATCCAGAGACGTCTGCCCAAGTTCGGCTTCAAGAACCCCGCCAGAGTGGAGTACAAGGCAGTGAACCTCTCGATGCTTCAGACTCTCAGTGAGAAGAGGAACATTACCGTCATAGATTTCGATACACTTGTATCGGCCGGTCTTGTATCCAAGAACGATAAGGTGAAGATACTCGGCAACGGCGAGCTCAAGGCTAAGCTCGAGGTTACCGCAGACGCTTTCTCCAAGTCAGCCAAGGAGAAGATCGAGGCTCTCGAAGGAAAGGCCATAGTACTTTAAAAACAATAGCGGCCGATGAAAAGATTTTTTCAAACAATCAAGAATATCTTCAAGATTGAGGAGCTTAGGAAGAGGTTGGGTTACACCTTCCTCCTCCTGCTCGTTTACCGTCTGGGCAGTTTCGTGGTAGTGCCGGGCATCGACCCTACTATGCTCCAGAACCTCGAGGCCCAGGCCTCGACAGGTCTCCTCAGTCTGTTGGATATGTTCTCCGGCGGCGCCTTCGGCAACGCTTCCATCTTCGCGCTGGGAGTGATGCCGTATATCTCCGCGTCCATCGTCATCCAGCTCCTGGGTGTGATGGTCCCCTATTTCCAGAAGATGCAGAGGGAAGGGGAGAGCGGACGTAGAAAAATGAACCAGTGGACACGCTACCTGACAATTGTAATCCTTCTGCTTCAAGGACCTGCGTACATTACCAACCTTCACGCACAATTGCCTCCGGAAGCGTTCTTAGTACAGGGTTTCGGATTCAACATTTTCGCAACCATCGTGCTGATGGCGGGAACGATGTTCGTGATGTGGCTGGGCGAGCGCATTACCGACAGGGGTATCGGCAACGGTATCTCCCTTATCATTATGGTCGGTATTATCGCACGTCTGCCCTTCGCCCTCTTCGCTGAAGCCGCGCAGAGATTCAGCCAGACCAATGGAGGTCCTCTTATGTTCCTCATTGAGATCGTGATTCTCTTCCTCGTCTTCATCGCCACCATCGCCCTCGTGCAGGGACAGCGCAAAGTGCCTGTACAGTATGCGAAAAGAGTAGTCGGAAACCGTCAGTACGGTGGAGTCCGTCAGTATATACCTCTGAAAATAAACGCGGCCGGCGTAATGCCGATTATTTTCGCACAGGCCCTGATGATGTTCCCGCTCCTGCTCTCGCGTTTCGACGCCTCGCAGGGACTTGCGGCTACACTTAGCGACTATACCGGATTCTGGTATAATTTCATCTTCGCGTTCCTCGTGATAGTGTTCACTTACTTCTACACCGCGGTAACCGTGAACCCGAACATGATGGCTGAGGAGATGAAGAAGAACGGCGGATTTATTCCCGGAGTGAAGCCCGGAAAGAAGACCGTCGACTACCTCGATGCAATCATGTCGCGTATCACCCTGCCCGGATCATTCTTCCTGGCCATAGTGGCGATACTTCCGGCATTTGCGATGATGTTCGGGATAAACAACCAGTTCTCCCAGTTCTATGGTGGAACTTCATTGCTTATCCTTGTAGGCGTAGTGCTCGACACACTGCAGCAGATCGAATCGCATCTGCTCATGCGTCACTACGACGGTTTGATGAAGACCGGACGTCTTAAAGGCCGTTCGGGGATGTAATTCTCAAAAAGTTCTTTGAGTATGATAAGAATAAAATCCGAAGAAGAAATCGAGATTCTCAGAGAGAATGCGATACTCGTCTCCAAGACGTTGGCGGAAGTCGGCAGGCACGTTGCGCCCGGTGTCACCACCATGCAGCTCGACAAGATTGCCGAGACATTCATCCGTGACAACGGTGCGGAACCGGGCTTCTTGGGATACGGCGGCTTCCCCTACACTCTCTGTGTCTCCGTCAATGACGTAGTGGTCCACGGTTTCCCGTCGGACTACAAACTCAAGGAGGGCGACATAGTGTCCGTTGACTGCGGTACCGTATATAAAGGCTACTATGGTGACTCAGCGTACACCTTTCCGGTAGGTGAGGTGGACGAGGAGACAGCACGTCTGCTCAAGGTCACCAAGGAGTCCCTTTATCTCGGTATAGAGAAAGCGGTCGCCGGCAACAGGATAGGGGACATAGGACATGCAGTCCAGTCTTACACCGAGAGTTTCGGCTTCTCCGTTGTCCGCGAGATGGTAGGACACGGAATCGGCAGGGATATGCACGAGCACCCTGAGGTTCCCAACTACGGCAAGGCGGGTACCGGCAAGAAGCTCCTAAAGGGTATGACTATCTGTATCGAGCCGATGATCAATGCCGGAGGCAAGTCAATCTACCTCCACGAGAACGGGTGGGCTGTCAGCACTTGTGACAATAAGAACTCAGCCCATTTCGAGCTCACGGTCGCCGTCGGGGACGGAAAAGCCGATATTCTTTCTACTTTTGACTTTATAGAAGGTAAGAGACAATACTAAGTTGTAAGAGACAAGTACTTATGCCCAAACAGGATTTCATAGAAAAGGACGGCACTGTAATCGAGGCTCTCTCCAACGCCATGTTCCGCGTGGAGCTGGACAACGGCCATGTGATTATAGGGCACCTCTCAGGGAAGATGCGTATGCACTACATCCGTATCCTGCCCGGAGACAAGGTCAGAGTAGAGATGTCCCCTTATGATTTATCAAAAGGAAGAATTTCTTTCAGGTACAAATAAAAATTTACGACAATGAAAGTTAAAGCATCCATCAAGAAGCGCAGCGAGGATTGCAAAATAGTAAAGCGC
Organism: Candidatus Coprenecus pullicola; assembly: GCA_018711925.1. Classification (GTDB taxonomy): domain Bacteria; phylum Bacteroidota; class Bacteroidia; order Bacteroidales; family UBA932; genus Coprenecus; species Coprenecus pullicola. The sequence continues at coordinate 124,950 of DVHR01000069.1, read as the reverse complement.
AAAGGTCGCCTTTATATCATCTGCAAGAAGAATCCTAAGTTCAAGATGCGCCAGGGATAATAAATGTGTAACAATTAAAAAGTAATATAAAGTAATTAATATGGCACGTATAGCCGGTGTAGATTTACCTAAAAACAAAAGAGGAGAGATAGGGCTTACCTATATCTACGGTATCGGTCGCAGCTCAGCCAGAAAGATTCTCACCGATTGCGGTATCGACTTCGACACCAAGGTGAGTGACTGGAACGATGACCAGATCGCAGCCATTAGGGCCACTATCGCAGAACACTACAAGATTGAGGGTGAACTCCGTTCATCCGTACAGATGAACATCAAGCGTCTGATGGATATCGGATGCTACAGAGGAATCCGTCACCGTATCGGACTCCCCGTACGCGGTCAGAGCACAAAGAACAATGCCCGTACACGTAAGGGTAAGAAGAAGACGGTGGCCAACAAGAAAAAAGCAACCAAGTAACAGTTAACTGAATATGGCAAAGAAAACAGGAACAACAAATAAGAAGAGAGTCGTAAAGGTCGACGCTTACGGCGAGGCCCACATCTCATCGACTTTCAACAACGTGATCGTAACCATGACCAACTCTCTCGGTCAGGTTATCAGTTGGTCTTCCGCCGGTAAGATGGGATTCAGGGGTTCCAAGAAGAACACCCCCTATGCCGCGCAGGTAGCTGCCGCAGATGCTGCGAAGGTTGCATACGATCTGGGATTACGCAAGATCAAGGCATATGTCAAAGGTCCAGGCGCGGGCCGCGAGTCAGCGATCCGTACCATCCATGGAACCGGTATTGAGGTTACCGAGATTATCGACGTGACTCCGCTTCCTCACAATGGATGCCGTCCTAAAGGACGCCGTAAAGTATAATTTTGTTTAACAGGTTTTAAAAAGTATCATAATTATGGCAAGATATACAGGACCAAAAACAAAAATAGCCCGTAAGTTCGGTGAGCCGGTCTACGGTCCGGATAAGTATTTCGAGAAGAAAAACTATCCTCCCGGACAGCACGGACTGGCCAAGAAGCGCAAGAAGATCTCCGAGTACGGCAACCAGCTCAAGGAGAAGCAGAAGGTGAAATACACCTATGGCGTACTCGAGAGACAGTTCCGTAACACCTATGCTAAGGCCCGTAGGATGCAGGGACGTACAGGTGAGAACCTGCTGATGCTCCTTGAGTCCCGTCTGGACAACATCGTTTACCGCATGGGTATCGCTCCTTCGCGTCCCGCTGCACGTCAGCTTGTGTCGCACTGCCACATCGTACTCAACGGTGAGGTCTGCAACATTCCCTCCACTATCGTAAAACCCGGCGAGACAGTCGGAGTCCGCGAGAGATCCAAGAGCCTTGAGGTGATTCAGAACAGCGTTGCCGACACCTGCAAGTACGCGTGGATAGAGTGGAACCGCGCCGAGCTCTCCGGCAAATTCCTCAACCTTCCTGAAAGGACTGAAATACCCGAGACCATCAACGAGCAGCTGATCGTCGAACTGTACTCTAAATAATAACTGAAGCCATGGCAATTTTAGCATTTCAGAAACCGGACAAAGTAATAATGCTCGAATCAACCGATACTTTCGGTAAGTTCGAGTTCCGCCCGCTGGAACCCGGATACGGGATCACAATAGGCAATGCCCTGCGCAGGGTCCTGTTGTCCTCGTTGGAGGGATTTGCCATCACTTCCGTCAGGATCGAGGGGGTAAGCCATGAGTTTGACACTATCCCCGGAGTTATCGAGAGTGTAGTAGACATCATACTGAATCTCAAACAGGTACGTTTCAAAAGAGAGGTTAAGGAAGAGGAGGCCGAGACGGTAAGCTTTACCGTTACAGGCAAGCAGGAGTTCACCGCCGAGGATATCTCGAAGAACCTTTGCAACTTCTCGGTGCTCAACCCCGGGCTGCACATCTGCTCCATGGAGCCTACCGTGAAGCTCGTAGTCGAGCTCCGCATCGGCAAGGGCAGGGGTTATGTGCCCTCGGATGAGAACAAGGTGGACTCGGCTCCCATGGGAACCATTCCCATCGACTCGATCTTCACTCCCATCAAGAATGTCAACTACTCTGTGGAGGACTATCGCGTGGAGCAGAAGACCGACTATGACAAGCTGAACCTTGAGATTACCACCGACGGCTCCATCCATCCCAAGGATGCCCTGACAGAGGCCGCCAAGATACTCATCTATCACTTCATGCTGTTCTCCGACGAGAAGATCTCCCTTGAGACTCCTCCCGAGAAGAGCGCGCCCGAGGCACTGGATGAGGAGGCCCTGCGCATGAGGCACCTGCTGCTGACCAAACTCTCGGACATGGAACTGTCCGTGAGGGCACTCAACTGCCTGAAGGCAGCCGATATCGAGACATTCGCCGACCTGGTGTCCCACCAGAGGTCAGAGCTTATCCGTTTCAGGAACTTCGGCAAGAAGTCCATGAACGAGATAGACGTACTGATGGACAAGATGAAGCTCTCCTTCGGCATGGATGTCACCAAATACAACATAGAAGTTAAAAAGAAGAAAACAGACGTAGAAAACAATGAGGCACAATAGGACAATCAATCATTTAGGACGCAAGAGCGGTCACCGCAAGTCGATGCTTGCCAACATGGCCTGCTCGCTTATCCTCCACAAGAGGATTGAGACCACAGTCGCCAAGGCAAAAGCCCTGAGAGAGTACGTGGAGCCCCTGATTACCAAGTCAAAGGACGACTCCACCCACTCCCGTCGTACAGTCTTCGCCTACCTCAAGCAGAAGGAGGCCGTTACCGAGCTTTTCCGCAATGTGGCTCCCAAGATCGCTGACCGTCCCGGCGGATACACACGTATCATCAAGACCGGTTTCCGTCAGGGTGACGCTGCCGATATGGCATTTATTGAACTTGTAGACTTCAACGATGCAGCACTTGGCACAAAAGATGCATCTAATAAGAAGACATCTACCAGACGCAGCCGTAAGAAGACCGCAGCACCCAAGGAGACGGAGGCTTCCGAGGCAAAGTCTGAGTAAATGTTGTTTTAGAAGATAATTTTTTTACATTTGTGAAAATTTATTTACAACATTACAACAAACAAATTTAAGTATTTATGAAAAGAATTTTTTATTTCGCTACAGCAGCATTTGCTGCTTGCGCAATGTTGGTTTCCTGCGACAAAGACGATGACAAGAAACCGAACAACCCTCCTACACCGGATCCTGATCAGCCGACCAAGCTTGCCACACCTAGCGTGACTTATGAGGTAGGTGAGACCGAAGTAACTGTATCCTGGGAGGCTGTGGCCAATGCCGCTTCTTACGAGTACACAGTGGATGGCGGAACAGCAACAACAACAGAAGAGACAACTTTTACACTTGCTGTCGCTGATTTAGCAGCAGGCAACCATACAGTATCCGTAACAGCACTTCCCGAAGACGGCTCAGAGGAGTACACCAAATCTGATGCCGGTACCGCTACCTTCAATATCGAGGAAGTTCAGGAACCTATCACTATGCCTGAGGAATTCGCTCCATACATCGGAGTATGGACTGTCACGACAACACAGACAATGAATGTTACACAAGAAAGCGTTACATTTGACAACCAACCTATGACGTTCGATGTTAATATCGCATGGGACGAGATTGGCGGATCTCTTATCATGACAGGATTTTCAGCAACAATGGAAGAGCTTATGGGCGGTGAAATTGCCGCACAAATATTGCCTGATGAAACAGGTAAAATATATATTTGTGGAGGCGATTTGGGTATAGATCTGGCTCAGCTTGATCCCAGTCTGTCAGGTTATTCACTCTCATGGGTTCCGATGTTTCCTCTGCAAGGGAGTGTCTCTTGTGCCGTTCCCGGTGATAGTCCGATAGCCGCTTATGAACTTACGATGAACGTTGATGAGAACACAATGACCGCAACAGGTGTAACTATGGATTTCGGGGAGCAGACTGGTACCCAGAAGATGCAGGCATTTGACTTAGTAGGTATGGGACCGCAAAACTTCTCGTTGCTTGTCCAGCAGTCTCCTGCCGGAGATTTCACTTTTACAAAGATATCCAACAATTCTCCCGCACCTGCTACGTCAGTAAATTACAGGCTTCCTGTCACTCTCACTCTGACGAGTAACGCTTTATCCGCAATGACAATTTCTCCGATTGCTAGATAATGCTGACTGGTTTTTAAGAAATAGTTGAGGATGATTCGAATCACGGGTCATCCTCTTTTTTTTACATTTTTGTTGCATCTATACTTATTTGACCATTTCGTTATGAAAAAACACTTTGTAGTAGTAATGGCGGCTGCGGCGTTCCTTTTCGCAGGCGCAGTGCTGCTGGCAGGATGCTCAGGCGGGAACGGGAAGGACAGAATAGAAATTATCGACCTTTCAGGATATGAGAACGGAGGGATGCTGACGGACAGGATGCTGGATAGCATGGCACAGGAAATCAGAGTAATAGAACTGACCGCAGGAGAAGACCTGACAGTGCCGGTATACCCCGAGCGGATAAAATTCACGGCAGACCGCATATACGTGCTTGACAACCAGGGACCGAGGAAATGGCAGATGCTCGCTTTTGACCGCAACGGAAAGCTGGTGCAGAAAATAGGCAGGCAGGGACGCGGACCTGGAGAGTATTTCGTGATATCCGATTTCGCCGTGGCTCCGGACGGAAGCCTGTGGATCAATGACGCAGGCATGGGCAACATGCTCCACTACAGCAGCAATCTGGAATATGTGGACACATATCCGGCACCCTATGACTTGGAAAACATGGAATTTCTCGACAACGGAGAGGTGCTGGCACAGATTTCCCACTGGGATTCTTCATTAGTGGACATAGCCCTGACTGATACCCTGTTCAGGATTGAAGGCCGCAGGGAACTGCTCCGTTACAGTCACGGTCCCCATCCGGTCTACAGCTTCGGAGACGGAAGCCTTTGCCCTACACCGGACGGATACCTTCACAACCACCCTATCGACCCGGACGTGTACCTGATTGACGCCGGTTCCGGAAACATCACCCGCCACTACCGGATCGACCTCGGCCATGACGCCCTCACATACGATGACATTGCCGGCCTCGGAGACGATGACATGCGGTATATTGAAATCTTGAAAGAGCACGTGTACCTCAGCCGGATTCTGCTTCTCACCGACAGCATTGTCATAGGCCAGCTGGCGGAATACGGAGAAGACGTATATTTCCTGGCGGACAGAAACTCCCGCACCGTCTACAAGGGCTCATCCGGGAGCATGGGCCTTCTCTCCGACTGCCGCGACGGGTGGCTGATTTCAAAAGTCATTCCGGAGAACACGGATAATCACTATAAGTTGGTATTAAGGAAAATTCAATAAAATCCGATTTTTTCCTACTTTTGCGCCCTGAAAAAGAATAGCAAAAGGAATTAGGATTATGGACAAGAAAGTATTACTTATGATCCTCGACGGCTGGGGCGAGGGCAGGCATGACCGCTCCAACGCCATCTACACCCAGGGCACTCCCAATCTAGACAAGCTCAGGGCCAAGTACCCCGTATCGTTTCTTAAAGCTTGTGGGGAGGATGTGGGTCTTCCCGAGGGCCAGATGGGCAACTCTGAGGTCGGACATCTCAATATAGGTGCGGGCCGCATCGTATATCAGGACCTTGTAAAGATAAACCGTGCCTGCGCCCAGCACAAACTACTGGAGAACAAGGAAATCAAAGCAGCATACGACTATGTGGCAGGAAGCGGGAAAGCCCTGCACTTCTTCGGACTGTGCTCCCACGGCGGAGTGCACAGCTCCCTGGCCCATCTCTACGAATTCCTCGAGGTAGCCGCTCAGTACAGGCTGCCCAAAGTATATGTACACTGTTTCATGGACGGCCGTGACTGCGACCCCCGCAGCGGCAAGGGCTTCATAGAGGAGTTGCAGGCCAAGTGCGCAGAGTTACGCGCCAAATATCCCGATCCTTCACAGGGCCCCGTCATCGCCAGCATCATAGGCCGCTACTACGCCATGGACCGCGACAAGAGATGGGACCGCATCAAGATGGCCTACGACTTGGTGGTCAACGGAGAGGGCGAAAAGTTCACCGACCCCGTGGCGGCAATGCAGAAATCCTACGACGAGGGCGTGACCGATGAGTTCATCAAGCCCCACTGCGGCGTGGATGCAGCCGGCAAACCCCTCGGACTCATCTCAGAAGGCGACGCCGTCATCTTCTACAACTTCCGCAACGATCGCGCCCGCGAGATCACGGCAGTGCTCACCCAGCAGGATATGCCGGAGCAGGGCATGAGGACCATCCCCCTGTACTACTGCTGCCTGACTCCCTACGATGACAAGTTCACAGGGCTGCACATTCTCTTCGACAAGGAGAACGTGCCAGATACCATCGGCGAGGTGGTCTCCAAGGCTGGCCGCAAGCAGCTCCGCATAGCCGAGACCGAGAAATACGCCCACGTGACTTTCTTCTTCTCAGGCGGACGCGAGGAGCCTTTCGATGGCGAGTCCCGCATCCTCATCAACTCCCCCAAGGTGGCGACCTACGACCTGAAGCCCGAGATGTCCGCTCCCGAAGTGACCGAGGCCCTCGTCGCCGAACTGAACAAAGGCGTACACGACATGGTCATCCTCAACTTCGCCAACGGTGACATGGTGGGCCATACCGGAGTCTACGAGGCCATCCGCAAGGCTGTCAAGACAGTGGACGAATGCGTAGCCAAGGTAGTGGATGCCGCCCGCGCCAACGGATACTCGGTGCTCATCACCGCCGACCACGGCAACGCCGACCACGCTGTCAACGAGGACGGCACCCCCAACACCGCCCACTCACTCAACGTGGTGCCCTTCATCGCAGTGGACGATGATGTCAAGAGCCTCCGCAACGGACGCCTGGCCGACATCGCCCCCACCATGCTCAAGCTCATGGGCATTCCCGCTCCGGCTGACATGACCGGGGAACCGTTGTTCTGAACCGGAAGATCAGAGATAATATGAAAAAGGGCCGTGTCCTGGTTTGGGATACGGCCCTTCAAGTAAGGTGTGAGTCAGGTTTGTTATTGATTATTGTTTGGAAATGCTGTGCTTGTAGCCGGCTTCAAGGGCGGCAATGTTCTTGGCCACGACTTCCTCTCCCTTGCGGGCGAAGACCTTGGCGACAGCATCGCGGACTGTCTCGAAACTGAATCCGAGCATCGGGATAGCAGCTCCGAGCAGTACTATATTGGATGCCTGGGCAGGCGCTCCGGCTTCTTTGGCCAGTTCCTCCACGTCTAGCATCACTACATGCGGCAAAGCATTGAGATGCTTGTAGACATCCTCCTTGTCAGGGTAGTTGTTGATGTTGACGAAAGGTATGGAAGAAGTGACAATCCAGCCGTCTTCTGACAGCTCCTGGACGTATCTAAGGGCCTCCATAGGCTCCAAGGACATGATCATGTCCACCTGTCCGAAAGGAATAAGGTCGCTGTGAATCGGCTCGGATGATATGCGCAGGTTGCTCTGGACATCGCCTCCGCGCTGACTCATTCCGTGTACTTCCGCCTGTTTGATATGGAGACCGCCTGTGAGCGCGGCTTCTCCGAGAACGGTGGCGATGGAGAGGATACCCTGTCCTCCTACGCCTGCTAGGATTATATCTTGTTTCATATCGGTTTTCTTTATAAGTCAGTTATTTCTTTTTCTCCTTAGCGTGACGCTTGAATGTCTGGATGCATTCCCTGCGGGGAATGACCACGGATACACCTTTGTATTCCACTTCCTCACGGATGGTGTTCTTGATTTCCTCCATGTTCTTGGGAAGGGGCACTACAACTCTGATGTGGGCGGGGTCCACGCCTACTCCGGCGCAGATACTCTCAAGTTTGCCTGTGCCGGCGGAGTCCTGGCCTCCGGTCATACCGGTAGTGAGGTTGTCGGAGATGATGATCACCACGTTGGCGTTGCTGTTTACGCAGTCAAGCAGGCCGGTGATGCCTGAATGGGTGAATGTGGAGTCTCCGATGACGGCGAAAGAGGGGAACTGTCCTGCATCGGCGGCGCCTTTGGCCATGGTGATGGAGGCACCCATGTCCACGCACGTGTTGATGGCCCTGAACGGAGGCAGGGCTCCGAGGGTGTAGCAGCCTATGTCGCTGAATACCCTTGAGTGCTCGTACTCTGCGGCCACTTCGTTGAGGGCAGCGTACATGTCCCTGTGTCCGCAGCCCTGGCATAGTGCGGGCGGTCTGGGTACTACGATGTCATCCTTGGGGAATGTCTTGTGCGGAGCCAGTCTTACGGCTGCGCGTACACAGTCTGGCGAAAGCTCTCCTGTACGAGGCAGTATCCCGTTAAGACGGCCGTCCACCTGTATGTCCGAGCTGATCATGCCTTTTATCATCTCCTCTACAAGAGGCTGCCCCTCTTCCATGACTATTACACGGTTGATTCCCTCGGCCTCCATGGTCTTGACCAACCGGCGAGGAATAGGGTAGCGGGATATCTTGAGTACTCCGCACGGAACTCCGTTGGGGAAGTTCTCCATCAGATAGTTGTATGCGATACCGCAGGTCACGATTGCCAGGCTTTTGTCCTCACCGGGCATGAACCGGTTGCGCGGGTCGTTGAGTGCACCTTCCTCGAAGACTTCCTGATCCTTGATGAGCTGATCGTTGCGCACTTTAGAATTGGCTGGCAACAGTACCCATTGACGGGGATTTTCAGGGTATGAGATCTGTTTTTGGGGAAGGATGTCCTCCCTGGTCTCCACTTCGGCTCTGGAATGGGCCATACGTGTGGTTATTCTCAGCAATACGGGTATTCTGTTCTGCTCTGAGAACTCAAATGCATCACGGACCATGTCGTAGGCCTCCTGCTGTGAGGACGGCTCGAACACAGGTATCATAGCGAACTTGCCGTAGAAACGTGAGTCCTGCTCGTTCTGGGACGAGTGCATGGACGGATCGTCCGCAGCTACTACGACAAGGCCTCCGTTGGCTCCGGTCATGGCTGAGTTGACAAATGCGTCGGCCGCTACGTTCATGCCGACGTGCTTCATGCATACAAGGGCGCGTTTACCCATGTAGGACATGCCGAGGGCCGCTTCCATGGCGGTCTTCTCATTGGTGCACCATTTGCAGAAGATACGTTCAGACGCCGGATCGGCTTTCTGACGGTTCTGGATGTATTCGGTAATTTCCGTAGACGGGGTGCCGGGATAGGCATAGACTCCGGAAATACCTGAATGTATAGCCGAAAGGGCTATGGCTTCATCGCCAAGTAATAGTAATTTCATAAAATCTTATATTTTCTATCAAATTAAAAGAAAAATCTTACTGAAAGTTCAAAATTATAATTAATAATTGTAAAAGGCAAAATTTTTTCCTCTAAATTATCTAAAGTCATTGAAAATGCCTATGTTTGCCACCAATTTTTACTGGCAATGAAAGTAGTAAGTACAGTGGCGGAATTCAATGCCGCCCGCAAATTATTGGAAGACACAACGGTAGGTTTCGTACCTACCATGGGGGCCCTTCACGAGGGCCATGCGTCGCTTATACGCAGGGCCGTGTCGGAATGTGGCGCGGTCGTGGTCTCTGACTTTGTAAATCCTACTCAGTTCAACAATAAGAACGATTTCGAGACTTATCCGCGAAGACTGGAGGACGATGCGGCGTTTGTCGCTCCTCTCGGGGTCTCTGTCCTGTTTGCTCCTGCTGTGGAAGAGATGTATCCCGAGGGAACTGATTATGATAAGAGAGTCTTCGATCTCGGTGGACTGGACATGTACGGAGAGGGACCGCGCAGGCCTGGGCACTTCAACGGTATGGCCCAGGTGGTGACAAGGCTTTTCGATATAGTACGTCCTGACAGGGCTTATTTCGGAGAGAAGGATTTCCAGCAGCTGGCCATTGTGGAGTATTTTGTCAAGGCTCTGGGGTATAATATTGAAATAGTGCGTTGCCCTATAGCCAGGGGGGCGGACGGGTTGGCTCTCAGTTCCCGCAATAAACTCCTGTCTCCGGAGCAGAGGGAGGCTGCGCCGCATATATACCGCTCGATACTCAAGGCCCGTGATATGGTAGGCAGGATGCCGGTGGCGGAGGCCATAAAGGAAGTGGTGTCGCTTATTGATGCCGACAGCAGGCTCAAGACCGAATATGTGGAAATAATAAATTCATTAACTTTGCGCCCTGTTACGGACTGGAATGAGGCGGAGCACATTCGTCTTACATGTGCCGTGTATGCCGGTCAGGTCCGTCTGATTGACAATATTGAGTTGATATAGAATGTTTATTGAGGTTATCAAATCCAAAATCCACAGGGTTACGGTTACCCGTGCCAATCTGGATTATATCGGAAGCATCACAGTAGACCGGGCCCTGATGCGGGCTTCCGGCCTTTTCGAGGGCGAGAAAGTCTCGGTGGTTAATGTCTCCAACGGCAACAGGGTGGAGACGTATGTCATTCCGGGAGAGGAGGGCGGCGGAGCCATTGAGCTTAACGGTGCGGCGGCCCACTTGTTCTCAAAAGGAGATATAGTGATTATAATGTCTTATGCTATAGTGACTCCGGAGGAGGCTGAGAACTTCCGGCCGAAGGTGGTCTTTCCGGATACAAGGACAAATCAGTTGGTCAAGTGAGCGGAGCCGGTTCCAAGATAAAGAAAGTCTTTCAGTGGACCCTGATGCTGGCGCTTGCTGCGGTGCTGCTGTATTTTGCATTCCGCGGAGTGAAGTGGGAGGATTTCATCAGTGGAATAAAAAGCTGTAATTTCAGCTGGATATTAGTGTCTATGCTGGCGAGTATTCTCGCTTTTGTGATACGCGGCCTGAGGTGGAGGCTGGTGATGTTGCCGCTGAACCCATCTATAACCCGGAGAGAGGCTTATGACGGCGTGACGATAGCCTATCTGACCAATTTTGCCCTGCCCCGTGCAGGAGAACTGGCCAGGTGCGGGGTGATCTCAGCGACAGGAAAGGCCTCCTTTGAGGCTGTGCTGGGTACGGTGGTGCTGGAGCGCAGCTGGGATATGGTGTCGTATCTGGTGATACTTTTTATGGTACTCATCGCGGGTGAAAGCTCGTTCCGGCAGTTCGTGACAGATGAGGTGTGGCATCCTGCATTACATTCGATGTCGTTCAATATCCTGTGGCTTGTCGCCATAGTGGCGGCGATTGCCGTTATCGGCTGTATACTGGTGTTCAAATACAGGACCAGGCTGCGTCGGTACAGGTTCTTCAGCAAACTGTTCAGTATTGCCGGAGGCCTGATCAAAGGACTTGTCTCGGGACTGAGGATGAAGGGAAAATGGAAGTTCCTGCTTTATACTGTCATGCTCTGGTTTTTCTACTGGCTCATGAGCTACACTACGATACTGGCATTTCCTCAGGTGGAAGGACTGAACTGGGCTGATGCCATGTTTCTCATGGTGGTGGGAAGTCTGGGCTGGATAGTCCCGGTTCAGGGCGGCATAGGAGCATATCATTTCATACTGTCTATGGCCATGTATTCGATATATTCCATACCCAAGACTTCGGGCGTGATATTTGCAACGATATCGCATGAGAGCCAGGCTCTGACCATGCTTTTGTGCGGAGTCGTCTCTCTTGTCGCGATATATGCCGACAGACGTAAGAAGGAAAAAGTAAAGACAGAAAAATGAAAACGTTTAGACTGACCGCGGCTGCCGTGCTGCTTGTTGTGAGTACGGCTGTGTCCAATGCCCAGATGGGCCGGGTGCGGGACTCGGAGTATTTTCCCCGTAACGAGGTGTATGTGCAGTATGGAACACCTTCTATCATAGAACTTACAACGATTCTAAACTCCGAGTACCGCTCAGAGGGGTATGACGGTGACTCGCGCAATCATAAGTTTTCGGGAATAGCGGCCGTGGGATACAGTTTCTTTGTACATCCCAGGGTGTCAGTCGGCCTTGACTTCGGTTACGGTTACGGCAGTGCCGATATGTACATTACGGATTCGGACGCAGTTCCTGTCACATCGCCCATATTTGTCTGCCGTTCCGCTATCAACAGTTATTCTGCCCATGTATCGGCTTCCTATACTTACTGGCAGCAGGGTCCTATGGAGTGCTCGGGAGCCTTGTATCTGGGTGTGAGCTATCAGGATGAGTCTATTGAGCGGAGCAATGAGGACTATTTTATCCCTGAGGCGAATGACCGGCTCAGGTTCTCATATCATATCACCGCGATCAAGTTCCGTTACGGAGAGACTTTCGGGGGATTTGCCGAGCTGGGTTTCGGCTATCGCGGACTGGTGAATGTGGGCTTGTCCATCAAGATCTGAATCCGAGAGTCAGCCTTAATCATTATTGGAAGAGTCCGAAGAGGCGGGCGTCTATCTGGTCACAGATCTGACTGAAATCCTCCTGTCTGTCTTCGAACCGGCATGTGTCTACGTCTATTATCAGCAGTTCTCCCTTATAGTCGGCTATCCACTTCTCGTATCGGTCGTTCAGACCGCTGAGATAGTCGATGCGGATGCTGTTCTCGTATTCCCGTCCGCGTTTCTGAATCTGCGCCACCAGATTGGGGATGGACGACCGCAGGTAGATGAGCAGGTCAGGATATCCGACCATACGCTGCATAAGTTCGAACAGAGATGAATAGTTCTCGAAGTCCCTGGTGTCCATCAGCCCCATGTCGTGCAGATTGGGAGCGAATATCATGGCGTCCTCGTAGATGGTGCGGTCCTGTATCACGTTCTTGCCGGAGTTCTGGAACTCTACGATGTCCTTGAGTCTCTTGTTCAGGAAGTACACCTGAAGGTTGAACGACCACCGCTGCATGTCGTTGTAGAAGTCAACCAGATAAGGATTGAAGTCCACCGACTCGAAATGCGGTTCCCATCCGTAATGCCTGGCCAGCAGCCCTGTCAGAGTGGTCTTGCCGCTGCCTATGTTGCCTGCTACCGCTATGTGCATGTCTTTCGCTGTTTATTGATGCAAAAATATGAAATTTATCAGTACTCGAATGTGCTGCCGCCGATGAACTCGCGCATGACGGAAGTAGGCGGGATGCAGTCTATCTCGTCGGGAGTCAGTGGCGTGATGTAGGAGAGGAACTTGCGCAGGCGTACGCTTTCGGCGTAGGCTTCCGACAGCGGGGGGATGCGCTCGAGCAGGGGCTCGGCATAGTAGCGGAGCAGGGGCAGCTCGAAGAGCAGGGCCGAGTTGAACATAACATCGGCGTTCTCCTGAAACGGGAATATGTTCTTCTCCTCTCCGGCGCGGACGCTCTTCCAGCGCAGAATGGTCTCCTCCGGGGTGATTCCGCGTGTGAAGTTGTCTCTGACCATGCGGCGCAGCAGGCGGTTGTCGGCAGTGGATATGTAATTGTTCTCGTCCACGGAAAGGGAGGTCAGGGCCGAGGCGAAGACGCGGAATACTTTCTCGTTGTCAATATGCTTGGTGAGTTCCGGGTTGAGGGCGTGGATGCCTTCCATGATAAGTATGTCACCCTCTTTCATCCGCATCCTGCGTCCGTCAAAATGCCGCTCTCCCTTCACGAAGTCGTATTTCGGCAGCTCAACCTCTTTCCCGTCAAAGAGCCCGTTGAGCTGGGCCCCGAGGAAAGGCAGGTCCAGGGCGTAGATGCTTTCGAAGTCGTATTCTCCGTTGGCGTCTCTGGGCGTCTTCTCCCGGTTGAGGAAGTAGTCGTCCATCGCTATTACGAGAGGGTTGAGCCCCAGTACTTTGCATTGTAAGGCGATGCGTTTGGACGTGGTGGTCTTGCCGCTGCTGGACGGGCCGGCTATCAGGACCAGCTTGACCTTGTCCCGCCTCTCGTGGATCATGTCGGCTATCTTGACGTATTTCCTCTCATGGAGAGACTCGGCCACGGCAATCAGTTCCCTGGCCTGGCCTTTCTTGACGGCCTCATTGACCGAGCCGATGCCGTGGGCTCCGAGGATGGAGCACCATTCGGAGTTCTCCTTGAACACAGCGCTGAGCTTGTCCTGGTATTTATAGGGGGAGATTACCGACGGGTCGCTGGAGGAGGGGGACTGCAGGCAGAACCCGTCTCCATAGGGTATGAGGTCGAATACGTCTATCTGTCCAGTGCGCTCCAGCAGCGGTCCATAGAAGGTGTCGGCGTAACCGTCCAGCCGGTATACCGAGACGAAGAATTTTTCCATGTCCGCCACGAGAGCGGCTTTCTCACTGCGCCCGTTCTTGCGGAAGAGAGCCGCTGCCTCGTTGTTGGGCATCTTGGTCTTCTCAAAAGGCAGATCGGCCATGATGAGCTCTTCCATCCGTTTTCTCAATACCCCGACCTTGTCGGCTCCTGCCGGCTCCGTGACAAAGGCATCACTGCCGACTGGTCTGCGCAGTTCTCCGTAAAGGCCGTTGGGCAGGGTGTAGTCCAGGAACAGGTGCAGGCCGGGGAACATGTCCACAGCGGCTTTCTGCAGCACGAATGACAGGGAGCGGGAATAGGTCCTGCGCCCGTCCGGATGCGTGCAGTCCAGAAATTTTATGGTGTGGGGGGTGTATATCGGGAAGGTCAGTTCCTTCAACATGTTGTCCACCAACGCGGCCACTACCGGATACCTGCATCCGGTGTCGATCTTCCGTGCCAGCTCGCCCACCGTCATTCCGGGAGCGCAGTCATAAAAGCCCTGCAGGCTGTCGCAGTATACTGTTATCATATCTTTCATCTTATAATTTCAAAAGGGGTTTGAGGTAGGGGCCGGTGACTGAGGCTGGGTCGGAGGCGACCTGCTCGGGTGTGCCCTGTGATACGATGCGGCCGCCGTCACGGCCTCCTGCCGGGCCCATGTCGAAGAGGTAGTCCACGGACTTGAGCACGTCCAGGTTGTGCTCGATGATGATGACGGTATTGCCTCCCTCTGCCAGCCTCTGGAGCACGTCCATCAGTACGGCGATGTCCTCCGAATGCAGTCCCGTGGTCGGTTCGTCCAGGATGTACAGCGTGCGTCCGGTTTCCGGACGGGACAGTTCTGAGGCCAGTTTCACTCTCTGGTTCTCGCCTCCGCTGAGTGTCAGCGAGGACTGTCCCAAGCGGATGTAGCCTAAGCCAACGTCCTCCAGAGTCTTGAGTTTGCGGGCAATGGACGGCACGGGGGCGAAGAACTCCACGGCCTGGGAGATGGTCATCTCCAGCACGTCGTTGATGCTCTTGCCCTTGTATTTGACCGCAAGGACATCCGGGTTGAACCGCTTTCCGTGACACTCCTTGCATGTAACCGTGACAGAGGGCAGGAAGTTCATCTCTATGACCTCCACTCCGGCTCCCTTGCAGGCCTCGCAGCGGCCTCCCTTGACGTTGAAGGAGAACTTGTTGGACTTGAATCCACGTATCTTTGCATCGGGCGTTTCGGCGAACAGGTTGCGGATGGACGTAAGTACTCCGGTGTAGGTGGCCGGATTGGACCGTGGAGTGCGTCCCACAGGGGACTGGTCTATCTCAACGAGCTTGTCTATGTTGTCCAGCCCTTCCAGAGAAGTGTAAGGCAAGACATTATATTTGGAGCGGTAGAGTCTGTTGCTGATTACCGGCATGAGGGTGTCATTGATCAGGGACGACTTGCCGCTTCCGCTGACTCCGCTTATGCCGACGATGCATCCCAAGGGTATGCGTATATTCACGTTTTTCAGGTTGTTGCCCGAGGCTCCCTTGAGCTCCAGAAACTTGCCGTTGCCGGGGCGGCGGTACGCTGGTACCTCTATCTGTCGCGAGCCTTTCAGGTACTCGAATGTGAAACCACCCTCGCTTTCCCGGTCTATGACTGGTAATCCGTCCTGCAGCCTGTAAGCCGGATCCAGTTTGAACTGCGGCGGCCCTGAGAACAGCACTTCTCCGCCTTTCTCGCCGGCGCCAGGACCGATGTCCACTATCCAGTCAGCGTTGCGCATCATCTCTTCGTCATGCTCCACAACCATCACTGTATTACCCTCGTCGCGCAGCCGTTTGAGGGAGTTGATCAGCTTGATGTTGTCAGACTGATGCAGGCCTATGCTCGGCTCGTCCAGGATGTACAGCACATTGACGAGCTTTGAGCCTATCTGCGTGGCCAGACGTATGCGCTGGCTTTCGCCTCCGCTGAGGGACACCGTGCTGCGGCTGAGGGACAGGTATGACAGCCCGACATCGACCAGAAAGCCGATGCGTTCCCTGAGCTCTTTCACGATGTCGGAAGCCACCGCCTTTCCTCTCGGGTCCAGCTTGTCCTGAAGAGTGTCCACCCAGTCATAGAGCACGCTCACGTCCATGTCGCTGACTTCCGCGATGTCCAGTCCGCCGATCTTGAAGCACAGGGAATCTTTCTTGAGCCGCTTGCCGTGGCATTCGGGGCAGACAGCTTCCGAGGAGTACCTGCTGCTCATGTCATTGTCCCTGTCGTCTTCCTCCTTGTCCAGTCTGGAAAGCAGTCCGGGGAAAGCCACCATTTCGGACAGCCCGCCGTGGGTGTCTATCCTTATCAGGTCTTCCGACCCGTTCAGGATGATGCTCATGTTTTCCTGAGAGATGTCCTTGATAGGCTCAAACAGGGAGAATCCGTATTTGCGGGCAACTGCTTCCAGTACCGTGAATACCGCATTGTCCCGTTTTTTGCCCAGCGGGGCGATGCCTCCGTCGGCAATTGAGAGCGAGGAGTCCGGCACGATCTTGGCCATGTCCACTGTCCTTATGGTGCCCAAGCCATTGCATACGGGGCAGGCTCCGGCAGGAGAGTTGAATGAGAATGTATGGGGCGCAGGCTCGGGGAAAGATATTCCGCTGTCGGGGCAGATGAAGTGCTTGCTGAAATGACGCACCTCTCCTATGTCAGGGTCCAGAATCATCAGCGAGCCCTTGCCTTGGGTCAGGGCGGACATCACTGAGTTGCGTATGCGCTTCCCGTCCTCCTCCTTGGGCACGACCCGGTCTATCACCACCTCTATGAAATGCACCTTGTAGCGGTCTACTCCGGAGGCCATGTCCCCCAGTTGACGTATCTCCCCGTCTACACGGACAGAGGAGAACCCTTTCTTCAGCAGGCTGTCGAAGAGTTCCCGGTAGTGGCCTTTGCGGCCCTTTACCAGCGGGGCCAGGATGATGCACCTGCGCCCGCTGTATTCTTTCATGATGAGATCCACGATGCCGGCGTCGGTGTATTTGACCATCGGCTTGCCGGTTACAGGCGAATAGGCCGTGGAGGCCCTGGCGTAGAGAAGCCTGAGGAAATCCGAAATCTCGGTTATGGTGCCCACGGTAGAGCGGGGATTGCGGTTGGTGCTTTTCTGCTCTATGGCGATGGTGGGGCTGAGCCCGTCGATGCTCTCCACCTCGGGCCGTTCCATCACGCCGATGTAGTGCCGTGCGTAGGCGGACAGGGTGTCCATATAGCGTCGCCGCGCCTCCGCATAGATGGTGTCGAAGGCCAGCGAGGACTTGCCGCTGCCGCTCAGACCTGTCACCACTACCAGGGCGTGTCTCGGTATCTTCAGGGAGATGTCCTTGAGGTTGTGGACCGAGGCCTTGCGGATGTCTATGTACTCATTCTCCTGCATTATTCTGTGTGCTCCCGGTCTCCTCCCCGGCCTGCTGCCGGTCTATCTCTCTTGCAATGATGTCTTCTAAGAAAGGGTTAGTCATCTTCTCACGTCCGATATCGGTGACCGGACCGTGTCCCGGGTAGACGGCAGTGTCAGCGGGCAGCGGCAGGACTTTGGTCCGCAGACTCTCGCTGAGTTTGTCAAAATCCCCGGCAGGCAGGTCCGTCCGGCCGATGCTTCCGCAGAACAGAGTGTCGCCTGTGAACACATAGCCGCCTTTCTCATCGTAAAGCAGGACCCCTCCTTCCGTATGTCCTGGCGACTCCAGTACTTTCAACTGTATCGAGCCGACGTTGATGATGTCACCGTCTTTCATGTCCCTAAGGTCTTCGGAAGGCTGCTCGAACTCATAGCCGAAATAGCTTCCGTATGAGGCGGCACGGCGTATCTGGGGTATGTCAGCACTGTTGATGTACGTGGGTATGTTCCATGTCCGGGCCACGAAGGCATTGCCCATCACGTGGTCGAAATGGCCGTGGGTCTGGAGAATCATCCTGGGATGCAGGTGGTTCTCCTCTATGAATTTAACCAGTCTGTCGCGCTCGGACTGCTTGATGCAGCCCGGGTCTATTATCGCGCATTCTCCCGCTTCGTCATAAAGCACATAACAGCAGGTGCGCAGGTCGTTGAAGTAAAAAGTCTTAATCATAAGGCAAAATTAGTAATTATTGTTCTTACCGGAGCCAGGTTTCGGGATTCTGCTTTTCGGTGCCTTTCCAAAGCTGGAAATGGAGCTCGGCGTTGCCGTCATCATTGGTACTGATCTGTCCGATACGGTCTCCGGTACTCAGTCTGTCTCCGCTTTTGACATAGACCTGTCTGAGCTTGCAGTAAAATGTGAAATACTCGCCATGCTGGACGAGGACGCACTGGTCGTAGCCGGGCATCACCAGCACTTGTTTGACCACTCCGTCGAAGACGGCAGTGGCGTTGCTTCCGGCGGGAGCGGAGATGTTGATGCCGTTGTTGTACGGCATTTTGAGGTTCTTGAAGACCGGATGGTAGGTCTGTCCGAATTTCTGGATGACCACCCCGTTCTGTACAGGCCATGGCAGCTTGCCCTTGTTCTCTCCGAATTTGGCCGACAGTGCGTAGTCCACTTTCTCTCCTTCTCCGGATTTCTGCTGCCGCACGGCCTCGGCAAGGATTCTCTCGATCTCCCTGTTGAGCCGTTCCACTTCCTTCTGTTTCTGTTGGAGCTCCTTTTTCAAGGATTTCTCATTTTTTGTAAGCTGGACCACCATGCTGTTCATTTTCTTCTCCTCGGCCGCCAGGCGGTCTTTCTCCCTTTCTCTTTCGGCCTTTGCCGCTACTGACTCGGCCTTAAGGCCTTCCAGCCGGGCCGTCTCTATGCGCAGGTCGTATTCGGTGTCCTTAATCTGCCTGGCCTGCCTGCGTACGGAAGAGGATATGTTCTTAAGGTAGGACCATCTGCGCAGACCCTGATTGATGTCCTTGCTGGACAGGAGATACATGAGCCATACTTTATTGTCCCTGGTCTTGTAGGCCCCCAGCACCAGGTCGGCATGGTATTTCCGTAGAGTGTCCAGCCTTGCGCTTAGACGCCCTATCTGGGCATTTGTGCCTGCAATATCTCTGTTGTAATCAGCGATATCGTTGTTTAACTGAGAGATAAGCTTCTTTCTGGCTTCGAGTTTCTGTCTGGTTAGGATAAGGGTATTGAGGCTTTCCTTGCGCTTGCTGGTGTTTGCATCCAGCTGCTTGTCGATAAGGGCGATTTCCTGCTCTATCTGTTTTTTCCTCTCTTTCTGCCGACTGACATCCTGTGCAAGGACAGGAACGGCGGCGAGGACAAGCAATATTATGGTTGTAAGACGTTTCATTTTTTCTTTATCTGTTCACGTCTTTCCTTTATCTTCACGCTCAGGCCCATGTCGGGATCCAGCCTGTCCGCGTTCCCCCAGTATAGGAAGGCCAGATTGTACTCTTTCAGTGCGAACAGGGTCTCCGCGTAGTGGTCCAGTATCACGGCGCTTTCGTCACCTCCGTATATCTTTGCTTTTTCAAGATACTTACGGGCTTCCTGATAGTCTCCTGTCAGGTAGAGCAGCCAGCCGTACGTGTCAAGGTATGTCGGGTTCTCAGGCTCGTTCAGTACGGTCTTCCTGCTCATCTCCAGTGCTTTTTTCAGATGACGGCCCTCTTCGCTGAGATAGTAGGCGTAGTTGTTGAGGATAGGACTGTAGTTGTCGTTAATCCTAAGGCCCTTCTCATAGCAGGAGTAAGATTTGCTTCTGTTGCCGAGCTCGTAGTACATGTCTCCCAGTGAACCGTAGCAGTTGATGAGTATAGGGTGGTCGTCCGGTGCCTCTTTCAGAATCTGTCTATAATTGTCGACAGCTGCTTTCAGGTCGCCCTTCTGCCAGTATGCTATGGCTATGAGTTCTCTTAGAGTAAAGTGGTCGGGGAACAGCTTCAGTGTCTCTTCTGCAATCTGGATTAGGGTGTCCCACTCCTGCATATAATAGAGCTGTCCCATGTATGCCATACGGACAGACTCCACATTGGGGTGCAGTTCCATGTTGCGGTAAAGGATGTCCATTCCTTTATCTGTGCTGTCAATGGCTATGAAGTACATTCCTGCCATTGTCAGTACGGAGGTGTCGGCCGGATGGGCCTGCATTGTACGTATTATCATGGTGTCCACCTTGGACCTGAATATCTGCACCATGCCTGAGGGGAAAATGACATCCTCCATATAGCTGGTTTTCATCTGCGGGTTGATTTGCGGGTCTGCAAGAAACGGGTCTATGCTGTTGAAGAAGTTGTAGAAATCCCGTTTGACCCGATAGATTTCCGCCATGCCGAAGTATGCCGGAGTGTAGTCCGGATCCATAGACACGGCCTTGTTGTAGTAATACAGGGATGTGGTGTCGTCGTATTTGGTCTTGTAAAGGTCTCCCAGGATCAAGGCTGTTCTTGGAGAAGGGAAATCCTCATTAAGTTTAAGGGCCTGCATGAGGGCTTCGTCATATCTGCTCTGCGCCATCAGAATCTCGTATCTGGCATTGCCGGTAACCTCAGATACTCCGCGCAGCTCATCGATCCGATCCAGGGTCTCCAGGGCCTCGTCCAGTTTGCTGTTGCGCATCAGAAGATCGGTCAGCTCATAGTAGTAATTGCTTTTCTCCGGATTTTCCTCAATAAGGGCATTGTATAGTTCTATCGCACGTTCGGACTCACCCATTCCGCTGTACAGTCTGGCTTTGGTCAGTCTGTACCACTGGTTGTCGGGTGACAGGCTGATAGCTTTGTCAAGATAGTCGAGTGCCTGGTCAGTGTGGTTGTCTCCGATCTGTATCATGGACATGTAGTACCATGCGGCATCGTTGTATGGATTGAGCCATACACATCTCGACAGCAGTTCGCCGGCCTTGTCATATTCCCCGGCGCAGAACTCGCGTACTCCTTCGATATAGTAGTCTCCGGCGCTGACTGAATCCTTGTCGGAGGCCTGTGCCGTAACGAATGCAAATGGCAGTAGCAGTATGACTTGAAGTATGGTTCTGACGGATAAATTCATGTTGGACAATTCTTATTGTTGAGACAAATATACAATATTCAAGCCGAAGATGCAGCAATTTCATTTATTTTTGCATCTAATAAGAAGACACAGAAATGTCGTCAGACAGTTTTGACCGAGCAAGTGAGAAAGAACTTGTCCTGGGATGCCAGAGACAGGACAGGAAGGCACAGCGGGCCTTATACGAGAGGTATTCCTCCCGTATGTTTCCTGTTTGTATGAGGTATTCCAGAAACAGGGTTGAGGCGGAGGACCTGCTGCAGGAAGGCTTTATGACAGTCTTTTCCAAGATAGGTTCTTTTAACTCGCTGGGCTCTTTGGAGGGTTGGATGCGGAAGGTGTTTGTGACTACTGCGTTGATGAGACTGAGGAAGGGAGATGTGCTCAAGGACGCTGCGGATGTGGATGATGCTGCAAGGAAAGTGATGAGCGATGATGATATTCTGTCCGGAATAAGCGGCAAGGATATTATAAGGATTATCTCCGGAATGCCGGACGGTTTCAGGGCTGTCTTTAATATGAGCGTGATCGAGGGGTATTCGCATCCTGAGATAGCCGAGAGACTGGGCATATCCGAAGGTACTTCCAGGTCCCAGCTCAGCAGAGCCAAGGCATGGTTGCAGGTGAAATTACAGGAATGGAGGAAAAACAGATGAAAGACGAGATATTCGATAGGAAGATTAAAGAACTGGCGGATTCTTATTCTGAGGTTCCGTCTCCGGATCTTTGGGAGAGGATCGAATCCGGTCTTGACCGTAGGCGCAGGGTCGTGAGATGGAGAAGGATTGTGTCCTATGCCTCTGCTGCTGCGGTCGTAGCGGGTATTTTCGTGACCGCATTGCTTTATCAGCCGGATCCGACTCCGGAGGATACCGTGGTGGCCGTAGCCGGAGAGCAGGAAGCAGGTGGGGGTGATGTCAGGCAGGAGCCAGGACTGAAGCAGGTGGCAATGGTCTTTGGCAGAGTATCTGCCATGAGCCAGCCTGTAATGTCAGTCAGACATCGTCATACGTCTGTCGCGCCTGATACGGCAGTTGTTCAATCCAATGAGCGGATAGAAACCGTTGATGTAAAAGTTCCGGAGGACATTAAGGATATCAGGCCTGGTCTTCCGTCTATCTATGATAGAAGTGTTCAGGCCGAATACATTGCCATGGCTGGAGACGCCAGTGCGAATACGTCCATGGCGGGTCGGAAAGCGCCTTCATTCTC
The DNA here is from genome assembly GCA_018711925.1 of Candidatus Coprenecus pullicola. Classification (GTDB taxonomy): domain Bacteria; phylum Bacteroidota; class Bacteroidia; order Bacteroidales; family UBA932; genus Coprenecus; species Coprenecus pullicola. The sequence goes on along the minus strand of DVHR01000069.1, from coordinate 102,643 downwards.
CATTGCCGCCAGCGGGCATCTTTCGCCAACCAGCGCTTCCGGTAATGTGGACTTCTCACAGCCCAGTTATGTCCAGGGAGGCAGTGCTGTTTCTTATTATAATGGTATTCTTCCTATAAGTGAGCCGCGGCATTATTTCCCTGTCTCCGTAGGTCTTGAACTGAAATATTCTTTCCTCAATGACCGCCTTGGGGTAGGTGTCGGAGTCAATTATACTTTCTTGAACAGTCAGTACGACGCTCTGGTGAGCGACATGGACAATCCATTCTACTATAAGTATGAGGGAAGCGTGGAACAGTCCATACATTATATAGGAGTTCCGTTGAATTTCTATGTCAATATCCTATCGGGCAAAAGACTTACATTCTATGCCAATGCCGGATGTATGATGGAGAAAGCCGTAAGTGTGGAATATGATATCACGGATTTGGTAGGAACGAAATACCACAAGCCATTTAAGCCGTCCGGTGTTCAGTGGTCTGCGAATATAGGCTTGGGTCTTGAATACCGTTTCCTGAGCTTCATGGGTATATATGTGGATCCTCGCCTGACTTATTTCTTTAACTGCAACCAGCCGTATTCGGTCAGGACGGAGCAGCCCCTTCAGTTCAATCTCGAACTGGGTTTCCGTTTCCATATCTGAGTTTGAGCTCCTTTGCCATCCTGGATGCGAAGATGAATTCCTCCAGTTCCTTACAGTCGGATAGAAGTATGTCCTTGTTGGCGCCTTCCCACAGTTTTCTGCCTTTGTAGATAAACAGCACCTTGTCGCCTATTTCCATTACTGAGTTCATGTCATGGGTGTTGATGATGGTCGTGATGCCGTATTCCTGTGTGATTTCCTGTATCAGCCGGTCTATCATCACCGATGTCTGTGGGTCCAGGCCTGAGTTAGGCTCATCGCAGAAGAGATACTTGGGATTGAGGGCAATCGCCCTTGCGATGCCGACTCTTTTCTGCATCCCGCCCGAGAGTTCTGACGGGTATTTGTCATTGACATTTTCCAGGCCAACCCTTTTAAGGCAGAAATTAGCTCTGTCCAGTTTCTCGGATTTGCTCATGTCTGAGAAAAAGTTCAATGGAAACATTACATTTTCCTGCGCAGTGGCGAAATCGAACAGGGCACTGCCCTGAAACAGCATTCCGATCTGACTTCTGGTGGCTTTTTTTTCTTTGAGCGGCAGTTTGTTGAAAACAATGTCTCCGAACAGAACCTCTCCCTCATCCGGATCCAGCAGGCCTATGATGGACTTCAGGAGAACGGTCTTTCCGGAACCGCTTGCACCTATTACTAAAGAGCACTCTCCCGGGCTGTACTGGGTGGAGATGTCACTGATGGCGGGTTTCCCGTCAAAGTATTTTGTCAGATGTCTTACGGTTATCATTACAGCATTATTCTGGTCAGAATGAGATTGGAGATGAGTATCAGGGCACTGGCAACCACTATCGCCGTGGTGGATGATTTCCCGACACCGAGAGAGCCGCCTTTCGCATAGTACCCGTAAAATGCCGATACGGAGCTGATGATGAAGCTGAACACTGCTGTCTTTATCAGACTGTATGTGATGTAGTAGCCGTTGAACGCGAAACGGATGCCGGTGATGTAGTCCGAGACTTTAATCATGCCGGTCAGATAGATTATCAGCCAGCCGCCGAGCAGTCCCATTGCGATGCTCATGAGCGTGAGCAGAGGGTTGAGCAGTGTGGTGGAGGTGATCTTGGGCAGTACCAGAAAGTTGGCGGAATTGATGCCCATCATCTCCATCGCGTCTATCTGCTCGGTTATCCGCATCGTGCCTATCTCGGATGATATGTTGGAGCCTATCTTTCCGGCCAGGATCAGACATACCATAGTGGAGCAGAACTCCAGCACCAGTGACTCTCTGGCCATGTATCCTATGTACATCTTGGGCAGGAACGGGGAGGTCATGTTGTTGGCTGTCTGGATGACCAGTACGGCGCCTATGAATACCGAGATAAGCGCTATTAGCGGTATGGAGTTGATGACCAGTTTCTCAGCCTCGATGAAGAACTGCCTGATGGACAGCCGCCACTTTTCTGGCCGTCTGAACACCAGTCTTAGAAACATCAGATACCTTCCTGTCTCATATAGGAAATGCCTTATCATATCTTCAAAGGTACGTATAAAATCGGTAAAGTAGCAGCTGATTTTTTAAAAACATAAAAAGTTTCTTTATAAAAGCCTGATCTGTAAAATATATTAGTACTGTATCTTGTCGGAAATAAAAGACAGCATTATCTTGCTTCCGTTAAATCTTCAGTTATGAGTGACAGCGGTTCTTTATGCAGGACATTCAGCGCGACGTGTGTCGGTCTGGAGGTCGTGAGAGTGACGGTGGAGGTGTCCATCAGTCCAGGAGTGGGGATTTTTCTGGTGGGATTGCCGGACAATGCAGTGAGGGAGTCTCTTCTGAGAGTGACTACCGCCATGCAGCGCAACGGATTCTCGATACCGGGGCGGAAGACGGTAGTCAATATGGCTCCTGCTGATATAAAGAAGGAGGGCTCGGGGTATGACGCGGCTATAGCCGTGGCCATGCTGACGGCCTCCGGGCAGATGTTTTTTCCGGAGCCGGACAAATATCTTGTTATGGGCGAGCTGGCCTTGGACGGGCGTCTTAGGAAGATACGCGGAGCATTGCCTGTGGCGGTAAAGGCTGCGGAGATGGGTTTCCGCGCTTTGGTGCTGCCGCGTGAGTCGGCGGCCGAGGCCTCATGGGCGGAAAATATTAAAGTGTACGGAGTGTCGGACCTGCAGGAGATGGCTGTCGTGCTGGGAGAGCAGGGCGGGGCCTCTGCCTTTGAGGTTCCCAGGAGGCGGTACTGTCCTGCCGCAGTGAGGCCTGTGTTTGATTTCTCGGAGGTGGCCGGCCAGTATTTCGCCAAACGCGGCCTGGAGATTGCCGCTTCGGGCGGACACAATGTGCTGCTTTACGGCCCGCCCGGTTCGGGCAAGAGTATGATGTCCAAGTGCATGGCGTCCATCCTGCCGCCGATGAACCTGAAAGAGGCCATAGAGACCAGTATGGTGTATTCGGTGGCCGGTATGCTTGACGCGGAGACAGGGCTCGTGACGCACCGTCCGTTCCGGGCCCCGCATCATACAGCCAGTACGGTGGCCGTTGTCGGAGGCGGCAGCAGAGCCGTGCCGGGAGAGATATCGCTGGCTCACAACGGTATCCTTTATCTGGACGAGGTAGCGCAGTTTGCTCCGGCCACACTTGAGGTGCTGCGCCAGCCTTTGGAAGACAGACATATCACGGTGTCCAGGGCCAGATACAAAGTGGATTTTCCGGCCTCGTTCATGCTTGTGGCCTCGATGAATCCCTGTCCATGCGGCTATGCCGGAGAGGATGACGGCAGGTGTACCTGTACTCCGGCGATGATTCACCGTTACCGTTCCCGGCTTTCCGGCCCGCTTTTGGACAGGATAGACCTCAACATCAATGTCAAGGCGGTGGACAGCCGCTCCATGTCCATGGCTCCTTCAGAGGAGAGCAGCATGACTGTGGCTGAGAGGGTGGCCGCGGTCAGGGAGGTGCAGGCCCGGCGTTTTGCCGGAGAGGGCATATTTACAAACGCTCAGATGCTGCCGTCACATCTGCAGCGGTTCTGTAGGGTCGAGGGGGAGGCCGCACGGCTTCTGCAACGGCTGATGGACAGCTACCGTCTCTCGGCCAGGGGGTATGTCAGGATACTTAAAGTGGCACGCACCATCGCGGACATGGCGGGTTCGGATGTGATAGGGACGGAACATGTCTCAGAAGCCGCACAGTACCGCTTTCCAGACAGCTACAGCAGCGTCTAAGAGTTGTAGAGATAATGGCCGCATGGATATCGGGGCTGATTGTGGATTTTCGCTGTTGCCAAAAGAAAAATTCCATAACTTTGGGGTGCTTTATCATTCAGTTATGAGAAAAATTGTAATCAACGGTGTCGGTGATTTGGACAGAGCGGCCCGGGAGTTCCTGAGGCTGACCGACGGAGTCAGGATATATGCTTTTTACGGCTCGATGGGGGCCGGCAAGACGACTTTTATCTCCGCGCTCTGCCGTGTGTTGGGTGTGGGGGACGAGGTGGCCAGCCCGACATTCACCATAGTCAACGAGTATCGCTCCGGGGACGGGCGTGCTGTGTATCATTTTGATTTCTACAGAATAGAAAATCTCCAGGAGGTGCTGGATATAGGTTACGAGGAGTACATGGACAGTGACGGTATCTGTCTGATGGAGTGGCCTGAGAAGATAGAAGCCATACTTCCCGAAGATACTCTGAGAGTCCATATCGCAGAGCTGCCGGACGGCTCCCGCTCTGTCACGTTCTGATTTTGTGGGTGATTTTGTTATATTTGCAAAATTTTACTTTCAGATGTGGAAATATTTAGTCATAGGCAGCGGGTTGGCCGGCCTGTATGTCGCTCATAAGGCGTCGGCACTCGGACCGGTGTTGGTGGTCACGAAGAAGGCCTTGAGGGACAGCAACTCGTATAACGCACAGGGCGGAATAGCCGCTGTCACCGACATCGAGGATAATCCTGAGATACATTTTACCGACACAGTGATAGCCGGACGCGGCCTGTGTGAGGGCAGGGCCGTGGAAGTGCTTGTGCAGGAGGGACCGCAGCGGATCAAGGAGATAATAGGCGAGGGCATGAAATTCGACACCGAGAACGGCAAGCTGTCTCTCGGTCTGGAGGGCGGACATCACCGCAAGCGCATACTGCATGCCGGCGGAGACTCCACCGGTCGTTACATCACTGAGTTCCTTATATCAAAAGTGCAGTCCGACCCGAATATCACCATTCGCGAGAACATGTCCGTGATAGATTTTCTCATATCGGAAGGAGTCTGCTACGGAGTCCGCTGCTGGGATGAGGAGAAAGGTTGTGAGGAACTGCTCTATGCGGAGCATACGTTTTTGACATCCGGAGGCACATCCGCCATTTATACCAGAACCACCAATCCGGAGACCACTATCGGAGACGGTATCGCCATGGCCTACAAAGCCGGCTGCCGTATCATAGACATGGAGTTCATCCAGTTCCATCCGACCTCGCTTTACTTGGAGGACAGCCCGAGGGCGTTTCTCATAAGCGAGGCTGTACGCGGTGAGGGGGCATACCTGCTGGACAAGGCCGGCAAGCGCTTCATGCTGCCTATACATGAACTGGCGGAACTGGCACCGCGGGATATTGTCGCCCGATCTATTTTCAAGCAGATGGCTCTGGATGACAGGCCATATGTGGTGCTGTCCCTGAAGCATCTCAATCCGGAAAAGATACGCAGCCGCTTCCCCAATATCCTGGCCAAGTGCGCCGAGTACGGCTATGACCTGACCGACTGGATTCCGGTGGCACCTGCCGCGCATTATACGGTGGGCGGCGTGGCTTCCGACCTGTACGGACGCTCGGATGTCCGTCGGCTGTATGTGTGCGGGGAGATAGCCTCAACCGGTATTATGGGAGCCAACCGTTTGGCATCCAATTCGTTGATAGAGTGCTTGGTGTTTGGGCGCAGGGCCATAGATGCCTCCGTAGAGTATGGTCCAGTGGAGTCCGTACCTCATTTTGAGAAGCTGTACCGGAAGGATGAGTCTCAGGCTGAGAGGTATTTCTCCCTCAAGCAGCAAATAGCCCATACGTTGAACAACTGCTCGGGCATTATCCGTTCAGAGCTGCTGTTGTCCACAGGACTCAATCTTGTGAAGAAAGAGTTCCGGGAACTGGGCCCGGAGCGGCACGAGTATTACGATGAGGCTTCCCGAAAACTGTTGACAGTGGCCAGATTGATTATGACGGCTGCCCGTTTCCGCAGGGAAAGCCGCGGCGGCCACTACCGTGAGGACTATCCTGTTCTGAAAGAGGAGTTCGCAGTCCACACGGTGCAGCGTGCCGGAGAAAAGCTGACCACCAGAAAGGTCAACGGTGACTGACTGTTAATTTTCTTTTGACAGCCCTTTCCATACAAGGGCGGACAGTGCAGCTCCGATGAATGGCGCAACAATGAACAGCCATAGTTGGGACAGAGCTGTGCCTCCGTCAAATACGGCCGGAGCAATGCTGCGGGCAGGGTTGACTGATGTGCCTGTAATGGGGATGCAGACGATATGGATAAGGATAAGCGTGAGACCTATGGCCAGGCCTGCCAGATTGCCCGCTCCATGCTTTTTGTCGGTGGCGCCCAGTACGACAAGCACAAAAATGAAAGTAAATACTGTCTCGGCTATAAATGCCTGAAGCATCTCTCCTTCTCCGAAAGAGTTCGAGCCGGTGAAAGTGGGACCGTCATGTGCGCCTGTGGAGACAAGAGCGAAGATTATGGCTGAGCCGATAAACGCTCCTATAACCTGGAACAGCATGTACATCAGGGCTTCTTTAAAGGGCATGCGTCCAGAAAGAGTAACGCCCAGGGTGATTGCCGGGTTGATATGGCACCCTGATATTCCTCCTATGGTATAGGCCATGGCGATGACCGCCAGTCCGAAAGCCATAGCTACACCCAATGTTCCTACACCGGCACCGACCGTACCGGCGATACTGCCTGCGAAAACAGCACTTCCGCAGCCCATGAGGACGAGAACCATTGTCCCGACCATTTCTGCAAGATACTTTTTCATGGTATTGATATTTAAAAACGAATGTAAAGATAGCCTGAATTCTCCATATATCTGCCTAAGAAGTTGTTTAATTAATAAAATGAAGCTTCAGGCCAGGCTTGCCGGTAGTGGAGAAGGTGCCAGTACGTCGGTGGCATATCTGACGCAGACGGTGGCTTTCGGAGCGAATCGGGGGGTTAGCTGCCCGAATTGTTGTCTGGCAACAGCCAATACGCGATCCCGTATGTCTTAAAGTACAGGGCTTGGAATTGTCAGGCAATACCTGTTTTTAGGGATTTTCAATGAGCTGATTTTATTTACTGCCGGGGCTGCTTAGACTTAGCTGATATATTGGTTCAATAATCAGAGGGATAAAGAATGCTGTCCGTATGGCCGGAATACTTGAATTTAGAAGGTCAATTAAAGCGGTCTGGTCTGACTTTTTTACCTGACCGGAGTGGAAATACGGAATTTATGTGTAAGTTTGTGATGATTTTAACAGAATAACACACAAAATAATATTAGGATATGACAGCAGAGCAGAACCGCCGGGAAGAACTGGTGGACAGGATTATTGACCTTGCTATAGAGGAGGATGTCGCGACGGGGGACGTGACTACGGATTCGATTATCCCTGAGTCCACATCGGCGGTGGCGACAATGACGGCCAAGGCTGACGGGGTAATCTCGGGCCTGCCGGTAGTGGAGAAAGTGTTCAGGAAATTCCAGCCGGATATCGTCTTCAAGCCTCAGGTGCATGACGGGGACAGAGTCCGCAAGGGAGATGTGATTCTAAGGGTTGAGGGCAGTTATCCTGCGCTGTTGAAGGCCGAGAGGACGGCTTTGAATTTTTTCCAGAGAATGTCCGGTATCGCCACGGAGACAGCCAAGTATGTGGCTGAGCTCAGGGGAACGCATACACGTCTGCTGGATACGCGCAAGACTGCTCCGGGCATGAGGGTTACGGACAAGATGGCCGTGCGGGACGGCGGCGGCACCAATCACCGTATGGGACTGTACGATATGGCCATGATAAAGGACAACCATATCAAGATGGCCGGCTCAATATCCCAGGCTGTGGCTCAGGTGCGCTCCAAAGTGCTTGCCGGCGTGCAGATTGAGGTGGAGACTACCAATATGGATGAGGTGAAGGAGGCTCTGGATGCCAGGGCGGACATCATCATGCTGGACAATATGGCCACCGAGGCCATGCGCGATGCAGTCAATCTAATCGGCGGAAGGGCCAAGACCGAGGCGTCAGGAAACATGACTTTGCAAAGGCTGAGGGAGGTGGCCGGCACCGGAGTGGACTTTATAAGTGTCGGGGCATTGACTCATACGGTCAAGGCCTTGGATATCAGTATGAATATCCAGCTGACTCCGGAATACCTGATAAAGGCGATAAAAGAACTGAAAAAGAAGCACAATGCCATAGTGCTGGCTCATTATTACGTGCCGGCTGAGGTTCAGGATGTTGCGGACTTTGTGGGGGATTCTCTGGAACTGTCCCGTAAGGCAGCGGCATCGGATGCGGACATGATAGTGTTCTGCGGTGTAAGGTTCATGGCAGAGACGGCAGCTGTGCTCGCGCCGGGCAAAAAGGTACTGCTGCCTGTGCCTGATGCCGGATGCTCGTTGGCTGACGGCATAACGGGGGATGACCTCAAGGCCTGGAGAAAGCATCATAAGGACGGAATTGTGGTTTCTTATGTCAATACCACTGCAGATACAAAGGCTGATACCGATATCTGCTGTACTTCTGCCAATGCTGTGAAGGTGGCTCAGACCGTGGCGGCTTCCGCTCAGGACAGGCCGGTGCTGTTTGCTCCTGACCGCAATTTAGGCGGTTATATCAACTCTACGGCCGGACTTAAGATGGAATTATGGAAGGGTTGCTGTCACGTCCATGACAAGATTACGTCCAAAGTGGTGGAGGAGGCTCTCAGGCGTTATCCTGAGGCGGAGATGCTGATTCATCCCGAGGCGGCCTGCTCGTCAGACCCGGCAATCACCGGCAATCCGCGCTGCTTCTTTTATTCCACTTCAGGGATTATCCGCCATGTCAGGGAGTCGGAGTGCAGGCAGTTCGTCATCGCCACGGAGTTGGGCGTCATGCACCGTCTGCGTCAGGAGGCTCCGGATAAGGAACTCATTCCGCTGTCGGACGACCTGATCTGCGATGACATGAAGAAGATTACCCTGCTCAGTCTGTTCGAGACCCTCCTGCATCAGAGTGAACGGAAAGTGGTGTCGGTGAGTCCGGACATTGCTGGGAAAGCCAGTGTCCCGGTGCAGAAAATGCTTGAACTGTAAATTATTTGCAGGGTGATTCTCAGGAACTCTTGATATTTTGTCTTTCTTTCTCTAATTTTGTGGAAAAGCCATGCAGGTATGAAGAAAGAGAAGTATATAAGATTTGACTGGGCGATGAAGCGCCTGCTCCGCAACAAAGCCAATTACGGTGTCCTTGAGGGATTTCTGACAACACTGCTCGGGCATCAGATAAAGATCAGAAGTCTTTTGGAGAGTGAGAGCAATCTGGAATCTCCGGAAGATAAAGGCAACCGGGTCGATATGCTTGCCGAGAATGAGAACGGGGAGCTGTTCTTAGTGGAAATACAGAACAACAATGAGACCGCGTATTTCCAGAGGATGCTTTTCGGCACCTCAAAGTTGGTGACAGAGTATATCAACAGAGGGGACAATTATGATAAAGTGCGCAAGATATACAGCATCAACATAGTGTATTTCCCCCTCGGAGCGGGAAGCGACTACATCTATCACGGCAAGACGGAGTTCAGGGGGATGAACAGCAATGAGTTGCTGGAACTATCGCCGTTTCAGAGACAGAAGTTCAATGTGGATGCGGTAAGTGAGCTTTATCCTGAGTATTATATTCTGAAAGTCAATGACTTCAATAAGGTGGCCAAGTCTCCGTTAGAGGAGTGGATATATTATCTGAATACCGGTGAGATTCCGGATGGGGCGACCGCGCCAGGTCTGGACGGGGTAAGGGAGCATCTTAAACTGGGAAGTATGAGCAAGGAGGAGCTCAGGGCGTATTACCGCCATCTGGACAATTTAGTCATACTTCATGACTGTATCTTCTCGTCTCAGGAGGAGGCCCGTTTTGAGGGAATGGCCAAGGGACTGGCAGAAGGCCGAGCGGAAGGTCGTGCTGAAGGAATTGCGGAAGGCCGTGCCGCAGGAATCGCAGAAGGCCGTGCTGCAGGAATAGTAGAGGGTCGTGCAGAGGGGATTGCCGAGGGAGAGAGAAAAAAACAACTGGAGATAGCCCGCGCTATGAGAGACAAGAATTTCTCATTTGAGGATATAACAGCAGTAACAGGAATTACTGCAGAAGAATTGTCTTAGTAACAGATTCTTAGAGATTCTCGGCTATCAAGGCGCGGATGTCCCGTTTAGCGGCTTTCCAGCGGGGAATGTCTATCTTGGGCCCTATGACCTCCACTACTTTGCCTGCCGTGATGGAGCCTACTTTGCCGCACACATCCAGCGGCATACCCAGTGCGTGAGCATATAGGAAACCGGCAGCATAGAGGTCTCCGGCGCCTGTCGCGTCTTTTACATTAGCCGGACAGGCCTCCACATGATGGAAGTCGTCTCCGCTCTTGATATATGATCCTTTCGCGCCTATCTTTACTACAGCGATATCGCACATGCCGGCGATGATGTCCACCGCCTCGCGGGGGCAGTGACGGGTAAACGTCTCCGCTTCGGTCTCATTGGCGAAGACTATGTCCACGTACTGCTCCACGATATCGTGCAGGAAGGTGTCGTTGGACTCCACCACGTTGTAAGAGGCCATATCAATGGCGATATAGCAGCCGGCTTCCTTTGCCAGTTTCACAGCCTGTCTCAGAAGCTGCTGATTCTGTACCAGATATCCCTCGATGAAGAAATAGTCGTATCCTTGGAAATACTCCGGTTTCAGGTCTTCCGGGCACAGTTCCAGGGCTGCGCCCAGATAAGTGGCGAATGTCCTTTCAGCATTGGGCGGCGTGATGAACACCGAGGCCCGGCCTGAGTCCTCTTTTCCGATAAGGAGGGTTGACCTGATGCCGTTGCGTTCCTGGTCGGAACGGTAGAGGGCGCCTATCTCGTCATCTCCTACCTTGCCGATGAAGCCTGAAGGCATTCCGAATACGGCTGTGCCGGTGATGGTGTTTCCGGCTGCTCCTCCGGCGACATACTGGGCTCCGATAGCTTTCAGAACCTGCCATATCTTGTTTCCGGTCTCTCTGTCAACATGCTGCATGCTGCCTACCGGCAGGTGGAACTCCCTGAGCAGGCTGTCGTCAGGGAGTACCGCCAGTATGTCGGTAAGGGCATTGCCTATTCCGAGGATGGATTTCATGCCGCGGGTTAATTGTTGTTCATCTGCCGGATGTCCACACTGTCCTCGCAGTCACCGATAAGCCAGCGGCTGAAGAAGTCGGCCATCTTCCAGAAGAAGTATTCGTCCATGTCTCCGAAGCCGTGACGCTGTCCGGGCAGGTAGAGCATCTCGAAACGCTTGTTGGCGCGGATAAGTGCATCCACTACGCGGATAGTGTTGGCAGGATGCACGTTGTCGTCCATGTCGCCGTGTACGAGCAGCAGGTGGCCTTTGAGATTCTTGACGAAGTCCTGATTGGCCTCTATGCTGTAATTGAATGTGGTGTCTCCTTCTTCAGACACCACTTCTTTGACTCCGTGATGTGTCTCGCTCCACCAGCGGTTGTAGATGCTGTTGTCGTGATTGCCGGCGCAGGATACGGCGGCCTTGTAGAAATCCGGATAGGTAAGGATGGCAGCTGTGGACATGAAGCCTCCGCCGGAGTGGCCGTGTATTCCAACCTTGTTGATGTCCATGTATTTGCGCTGTGCCGCCAGTTGCTGAAGGACGTATTTGTGGTCGGCCATGGGATAATCGCGCATGTCTCCGTAGCCGAAGTTGTGGTACCACTTGGAGCGGTCAGGATGGCCGCCTCTGTGTCCCACGGTCACGACGATGAAGCCAAGCTGTGCCAGACGGTCAATGCGGTTCATCCTCGATGTCCAGAAGTACTCGGTGGACTCTACCTGCGGTCCGGGATAGACGTACTCTATGATGGGATACAGCTTGGTGGAGTCGAAGTCGAAAGGCTTGTATATGACACCCCAGAGGTCGGTGATGCCGTCGGCTGCCTTGGCCTTGAATATCTCGGGGAACTTGTAACCGGCCATGAACAGCTGGCTGAGATCACAGGTCTCCAGATCCATGATTTTCTTGCCGGCTGCATTGTAGAGGGCGTTGGCAGGAGCGGTGTCCACTCTGGAGGCATTGTTGACGAAGTACCTGTAGTCGTCAGGCATGTGGCTGCGGTTGTCCATGTTGCCGGGGTTGAGCATCCTTACACCTTTGCCGTTCAGGTCTGCGCTGAAGAGGTGGTTGTAGTAGGGATTCTCCTCCCTGTCATATCCGGTGGCGGTGAAGAATACCTTGCCGGTCTTCTCATCCACGCCTTCGATGGTGGATACATGGTAGGCTCCGTCGGTCAGCGGGCGTATCAGTTTCCCGTCCTTGTCATGCAGGTAGAGCTGGGCCCAGCCGTTGCGCTCTGAGCGCATGACGATCTCGCCGGTGTTCTCCACCAGCTCGAAGTCACATACGTCGATGTAGGTGTTCAGACGCTCCTTTATCAGTACCTGTACCGAGTCGGTATCCAGCCAGTAACGGCAGATGTCCACTCTGTGCTCGTCGCGGCTGACACGGGTGAAATAGAATGAGTTGTTATCGCCCAGCCATACAGATGTCAGGTAGTCGCCGTAAAAGTCCTTGTTTGTCCAGGGCTTGGTGCTGATCATTACGGTCTGGTCCTTGAAGGCCCATACGTCCAGAGTTCTGGATGTCCGGTTCTCCATATCAAACAGCATCAGGTAGCTCTTTGGTCCGGGCTCTCCAGGCATCTGATATTTGTATGACTGCAGCTCGGGTCTGGGTTTTGCGGTGGAGTTGATGACCCACATCTCGCCTATGCCGGACATGTCGTATTTCTGGTGCAGGAAACGCCTGGAGTCAGGAGACCACTGGAGCATGACGTAGTACCTGTTGTTGGTGTCCCTGTCCTCCACACCGGTGTAATCGTTGCCTCCATAGGCGACATCTTTCGTGCCGTCAGTGGTCAGGGCATATTCTACCACGGTGGAGTCTTTTTCGTCCTCCATCAGCTTGCGCAGGTTCTCCATGTCAGTCCAGTAGAGGTTGTAGCCCTTGGCGTATACCGCGTAACTGCTGTCTGGAGATATGTTGGCCCATTCGGGGAATTCTTTTTCTTCCTCCATGTCAGTCACGTCGGTGAGCTCCCTGGAGTCTATGTCGTATTCGAAGCGGAAGACTTTTTTCTTCATCCCAGGCTTGCCGTCAGCGGTGGTGTCGGGCTCGTCTATCGTGGACTTGATACTGAAAGTAAAGGTGTTGTCGTCTTTCAGCTCCAGATTCATGAATGGTATGTGCTGGGCGTCGAAAGGGTCATGTATAATCTCTGTGAGCTCCATGGCGAGCCTGTCAAGGTCAAAGACCGCCTTTTTGCTCTTGGCAGCAGGGTCCACAATCCAGTAGCCGGCTCCTTCCGGGGTCTCCCATTTGTACCAGAACTTGTCGGAGTTGGGGAACCATGACGGATTGACGGTCTGCGAGAAGACCATGCGGTTGACCTTGTTCGGTGAGAATCTTTCAGCCATGTCGTAGTTGGCTTCTGTCACCGGTGTCTGCTGCGCCCATGATGTGGCTGCCGTTGCGCATATCAGGGCCGATACGATAAGAGTAAAGTTGCGTTTCATATTATTTAATGGTATTATTGACAAATCTTGGCCATTCACCGACTTCCATGTCGTGGATGTTCCCGTCGTCTATGTGGAGGCGGACTGCGGTACGGACCTGGTGGAACCCCTGTATGCCCGCCGCTCCCGGGTTGACGGTGAGCATGTTGTATTTCTTGTCGAAAATGACTCTGAGGATGTGTGAGTGTCCGCAGACGAATATGTCCGGGAGGTGGGCGTTGATGAGCTGGAAGGCCTTGTAGTCGTACCTGCCCGGATACCCGCCGATGTGCATCATGAGCACTTTCTTGCCCTCGCACTCAAAGAACTGGGTGTAGGGGACCCTGGAGCGGACCGGTGTCCCGTCACAGTTGCCGTAGACCCCTTTCAGCGGCTTGAACGCCGCTATCTGCAGCAGGGTTTCCTCGTTGCCGAAGTCCCCCGCATGCCATATCTCATCTACTGGTTCGAGGAACCTCCTTAATGGGTCGTCGAACCAGCAGTGCGTATCTGAAATCACCCCTATATACATAATGCTACAAAGGTAATGAAGAATTTCCCTAAATTTGCAATTTGCTTCTGTAAAGTATAGATATGATTAAGATTCCATTCAGGATAGGGCACGGATATGACGTGCATGCCCTCGGAGAGGGACTGAAACTTTGGCTGGGCGGCGTAATGGTACCGCATTCGAAAGGCTGCATTGCGCACTCGGACGGAGACGTGGCCATACACGCGCTTTGTGATGCGATGCTGGGTGCGCTGGCGCTCGGAGATATCGGACAGCATTTCCCGGATACTTCGGACGAGTTCAAGGGTATGGACAGCAAGATACTGCTGCGCAGGGTCAATGACATGGTAGCTGCGAAAGGCTACCATGTGGCCAATGCCGACATCACCATCGCGGCCCAGAAGCCCAGGCTGGCCGGATATATTCCAGAAATGAGAGAGGCCCTGGCCGGTATCCTGAGAGTGGATGTCTCTCAGGTATCGGTCAAGGCCACAACTACCGAGCACCTCGGCTTCACCGGCCGTGAGGAGGGTATTGCCGTATGGGCCTCAGTCCTCCTCAGTGCTGTTTAAGGTCTTAGTCGTCGTAGTGGAAGCGGATATCCTTGACGATGTCGGGATGGAGGCTGTTGGAGACAGGGCAGGTGCGTGCTGCGGACTCTATGAGCCTCTTTGCCTTGTCATCGTATTTCTGACCCTTGGGGAAGGTTATGTCCACTACGATGCGGGCTACGCGGCGGGGGTTGGCAGCCATCTCTTTCTCTATCTCGACAGTAGTGCCGTCAATGTTGAATCCGTAGGACCGGGCTGATATGCCCATGATTGTCAGCATACATGACGCAAGCGAGGATGCGAATATGTCGGTAGGGGAGAAGTACTCGCCTTTCCCATGGTTGTCCAGAGGTGCGTCAGTGATAATCTTGTTGCCTGACTGCTCGTGCAGGATCTCGGTGCGTAGATTGCCGAGATAAGTGGTTCTCATCTTTGTCATAACTTGTAATTTAGAAGGTTTAACAATTATTCGGTAATGTGTCCTAGCAGAGTGGCCGACGTGCAGCTCTCCACGTTGACCCGGACATAGTCTCCTGGCTTGTGGCCGAGAGCCGGGAATACGCAGACCTTGTTGGCTGACGTGCGTCCGAAAAGGGAACCGCTGTCCCGTTTGGACGTGCCTTCAATGAGCACGTCATAGGTGTTCCCGACACATTCTCTGTTCCGCTCCAGGGAGATGGCGCTCTGCAGCTCTATGATCTCGTTGAGACGGCGCGTCTTGACCTCCATCGGCACATCATCGGGGAAATGCCTTGCGGCTTTCGTTCCCGGCCTCTGGGAGTATTGGAACATGAATGCGCTGTCGAAACGGACTTCCCGCATCAGTGCTAAAGTGGCCTGATGGTCTTCCTCTGTCTCTGTGCAGAAGCCGGCGATGATGTCGGTGGTGACGGCTGCGTCCGGTACGGTCTCGCGGATCCTGGCGATTCTCTCCAGATAACTCTCAACGGTATATTTCCGGTTCATCTTCTCCAGCATACGGTCGCTTCCGGACTGGACAGGGAGATGGATGTGTGTGCAGATGTTGGGATACATGGCCATGGAGTACAGTACGGCGTTGCCCATGTCCTTGGGATGCGAGGTGGAGAAACGCACCCGCAGGTCAGGGGCGACGAGGGCCACCAGCTCGATGAGCTGGGCGAACGTGACGGTCTCGGTAGGGTTTTCCGGATTTTTCCAGAGGTATGAGTCCACATTCTGTCCTAACAGGTTGACCTCTTTATATCCTGCCTTGTACAGCTGCTGCGCCTCACGGACTATAGACTGCGGACCACGGCTGCGCTCGGCGCCTCTTACGTAGGGCACGATGCAGTAGGTACACATGTTGTTGCAGCCTCTCATGATGGAGATGAAAGAGGTTACTCCGTTCTTGTCGGTGCGGACCGGCTCTATGTCGGCGTAAGTCTCTTTCATGGATAAGACAGTGTCAATCTGTTTTTCTCCTGTCCCTTTCAGTCGGTCCAGCATCGCGGGCAGCTCACGGTAAGTGTCCGGGCCGGCAACGATGTCCACGGCCGGATGCGAGAGCAGTTCCTGCTTGAGTCTCTCCGCCATACAGCCGAGCACTCCTACTTTGACGTCTCTTTTCTTTTTTTCCTGGAGGAACCGGTCCAGCCGGCCCCAGACCCTCTGCTCCGCATTGTCCCTTATCGAGCAGGTATTCACCAATATCATGTCTGCATCCTCAATACTTCCGCAGGGGGAATATCCCTGTCTGGCCAGAATAGCAAGCACTACTTCGCTGTCGTAGACATTCATCTGACAGCCGTAAGTCTCTATGAACAGTCTTTTATCATTTCCCATACGTCCGCAAAGATAACTTTTTATATCTTTGTCGGTGCAAACAGCAGTGAATTATGAGAAGAATTGTGCTTTTACTGGTGGCCGCGCTTATGGCGGCAGGGTGCGCTGAGTACAGACAGATCAGCGTGGACAGTGTCACCTTGGCCGGATTCAGGTTCAACGGAACCTCGTCAGCGACTATAGATCTGGATGCTGATGTATGCAATCCTACTGCGCATGTTATCTCCATTGATGAGGTGGATGCGGTACTTTTCAGGGAAGGCAAGGAATTTGCGAGATTTACCCTGGAGGATACACCTTCTGCACCGGCGGATACCTGCAGCAAGGTGCGGATTCCGGTAAGGGCATCGGTGATGGACCCCATATCCATCATTTCTACCGGTCTGAATTTCAATAGTTGGAATCTGGATGACCTCGTGGTGGACGGCAGGATTGTGCTCAGGTCCGATGCCGGCTACAAGAAGACTCTCAGGATGAAGAAGACTCCGGTAAAGGATATATTGAAGAGGATTAAATGACGGTTATGAGAAAATATTTGATACTTGCGGCCGCGCTTCTGGCATCTGCGGCTGTTATGCGGGCGGAGGAGCCTCCGGCTGATTCTGTGATGGCAGTTACTGATACCCTGGCGCTCCAGGATTCAGTTGCGGAGAGGTATATGTCGTATGACAGTCTGATGGCCTATCTTGGAGATGCAGTCATTATGAGCGATTCTCTGGAGAAAGCGATGACTGGGCAGGTGGAGAAAAACAAGGCGCGCAAGACTCAGGTCTACAGGGTCCGGATATATTTCGACAACAGCAAGGACGCCAGAACGATATCGCAGCAGATAGTGGATACGTTCTCAGTATACCATCCGGGTGTGCCTGTGTTCAGGAGTTATGACAATCCCTATTTTAAGGTGACTGTCGGAGAGTTCCGCACGAAGTCCGATGCCATGAGGTTTCTGGAGGCGATCAGAAAAGAGTACCCTACGGTGTTTCTAGTCAGAGAATCTTTCTCCACCATTTAGGTCTGAACCTGGCGGCGACTGCCCTCAGTGCCTCCTGCATGGGAACCAGGTGGCGTTCTTTCTTTTCAGGATAGATGTCCTCCATCTTGACGAGGATGCCGGTCTCTTCCACGTTGCCGAAACCGGGGTTGACAGCCGTTCCGAAGACTTTCATCGATGGTGACAGATTCATATATGAGTTTATCAGTGGCGGGATGAACTCTCCGTTCAGCTTTATCTCTTTCTGGAGTACCTTGTAGGCGTCGTGATAGTCGAGTCCATTGAACAGCTCCTGATAGTATCTGTTGCTGCTGTCGTAGTTTATAGGCTCCACTGGCGTCACCAGCCTGTCAGGGTCTCCGAAATATTTGTGCAGGAAATTCAGCAGTGTGTTGCGTGCCCTCAGGTTGTATGAGGTGTACATGGTTACTTTCCCGAAAAAATACTTGTAGTGGCTGTATTTGAGCATGAGTGCCCCGAGTCCGTCCCATAAGTTGTCAAGAGCGTAGATGCCCTTCCGCTTAAAGTTGATGTTCTGGTAGTTGGGCTGGATAAATGATCTGCCGAGCT
The DNA here is from genome assembly GCA_018711925.1 of Candidatus Coprenecus pullicola. Classification (GTDB taxonomy): domain Bacteria; phylum Bacteroidota; class Bacteroidia; order Bacteroidales; family UBA932; genus Coprenecus; species Coprenecus pullicola. The sequence continues at coordinate 84,798 of DVHR01000069.1, read as the reverse complement.
CAATGGTGAACGGCATATAGTCGTTGATGAACTCCTCGGAGAAATTGAATATCTCCTTGGTGGCCATCTTCTCGGGAGAGATGCCGCCACAGAGTATGTATCTGTAGCCCCCCAGAATCTCCTTGTCGTGCGGGTCCCAGACTATCAGTTGGCGGTAGTAGTCGACGGGGTCGGTGTCGAACTGGTCTATATCGCAGTCTTTACCGGAGCCTCCACCGGCCAGCCGGAAGGAGATTTCCCTGAGCCGGCCTATCTCTTTCATGATGTTCGGTGAGTCCTTGTAGGTCACCTCATAGAGCTCGTTGTCGCCCTTGCGTGTGGTGCGTATGTACTTGGCGGCTGTAAGCTCACGGCGTATGAGCTTTCTGTCAACGGGTTTGATTACAGGTTGCATAGCATTTCTGTCTAATGATGTCGCACCATTCCTTGTGGGTGTGATCCCCGGTGAGAGTGGTGTATGGTATGGGTTCTCCTATGTACAGGTCAAATGCGGAGCCTTTCTTACGGAACATCTCGTCCGGCAGCAGGAATGTCTCGATGTTGACCTTTATGCCCAGTTTTTTCCTAAGGTTCGCGAGGCGGTAGAAACGTCTTGAGTTCTCCCCGGAGAAGAACATGGGTATGATGTCCCTGCGGCTCTCTATGGCTTTGGTGACGAAGGTCTTCTTCCAGTCCAGGTCGGTCACCTTTCCTTTGATAAGTCTGGAACACAGTCCGGCAGGAAAGTACAGAATCTGCGAGTCCGAGTCGAATGTCTCCTGGAACATCCTGGTATTGTCGTGTCTCATCCTGCCGTACTTGTTGACGGGTACGAAGACGGGGGCCAGCGGCCTGATGTACATCAGCAGGTCGTTCACTATGAACTTCACGTCTCCGAAGCTGCTGCCTATGTAGGATATGAGTATCATGCCGTCCAGACCTCCCAGAGGATGATTGGACACGAATATGTACCGTCCGTCAGGGGCCGGCCGTTTCCCGGAAAAATGAACCCGGTAGCTGACATCAAGGTCTTTGAGGATATGGGAGGCGAATTCTACGCCGGTGTATTCACGGTTCTCCAGAAGCAGGCGGTTTATCTCGTCCTGATGGATGGTCTTCTTGATGTAATTGAGCACGAAACGCGGCAGACGGTCCGCCAGTTTCTGACTTTTGCCGCGGATGACTTTCTCTATATCGACAGACAAGATATTGTTTTCTGAGTCCATATCTGAAAAACTTGGTACAAATATAAAATATTTATTGTTATCTTTGAAGTCGGTTATGTTAAAACAGGGATTACAACAAAAATTGCAGCAGGGGCTCTCCCCGCTTCAGATACAGACCATAAAGTTGCTGGAACTTCCTACTCTGGAACTTGAGCAGAGAATCAAGAAAGAGCTGGAGGAGAATCCTGTTCTTGATGAGGCTGCTCCCTCGGAAGAGTCTGAGGACGGAGAGTCCAAGAACGTATCTCTGAGTGACTACAATCAGGACGACTCGACTCCGTCCTACCGTCTGTATGTGAACAATCAGGGGAAGGACCTGAAGCCTCAGTACAATACATTCTCGGTGAAGGAGAGTTTCCATCAGAATCTGGAGATGCAGCTTGGTTACAGCGATCTGAAAGGTGATGACAGGAAGATAGCCATGTTCGTAATCGGCAGTATAGACGATGACGGTTATCTGAGGCGGGACATAGAGTCGCTTACCGACGATATTGCATTCCGTCTCAATATAGAGACTACTTCGGAGCATGTGGAGAAGATATTGAAAGTGATACAAGAGTTCGAGCCGGTCGGGGTGGGAGCCAGGGACCTTAGGGAATGTCTGCTGTTGCAGCTTCGCGTCAAGGAGCAGACCCCGGAGAGAAAACGTGCGGAGGAGATACTGGAGAATTATTTCGAAGAGTTCTCTCGCAAGCATTACGACAAGATAATGGCCCGCACAGGTATGAATAAGGATGAACTGAAAGATGCCGTGGACGAGATAGTCCATCTTAATCCCCGTCCCGGAGGCCAGATTGATGACTCGTATGTGGAACAGGCACAGCAGATAGTCCCTGACTTCATATTGGAGAACAAGGACGGTGAGCTGCTGCTGACCATGCCCAAGTTCTCGGTTCCGGAGCTGAGGGTCAACAAGCGCTATGCGGACCTGCTGATGAACTCGGCAGCGTCTTCCGGCAAGAGAGGAAAGGAAGCGGTTTCGTTTGTAAAGCAGAAACTGGATTCGGCCAAATGGTTCGTAGAGGCTATCAAGCAGCGCCAGAACACTCTGCAGAATACCATGAAGGCCATCCTGGACTTCCAGCATGACTTTTTCATGGATGGAGATGAGGCAAAATTGAAGCCGATGGTACTGAAAAATATCGCAGAGAAAACCGGGCTGGACATATCCACCATCTCCAGGGTGGTCAACTGCAAGTATATACAGACCAATTTCGGAGTGTATCCATTGAAATATTTCTTTTCCGAGGGCATGAAGACGGAGAGCGGGGATGAGGTGTCCACCCGTGAGATAAAGAAGGTTCTGTCTGAGAGTATCGCCGCTGAGGACAAGAAAAAGCCCCTCACGGATGAGGAGCTTGTCAACGTTCTATCGCAGAAAGGCTACAAGGTGGCCCGACGTACTGTCGCCAAATACCGCGAGCAGCTCAATATCCCAATTGCGAGGATGCGTAAGGAAATCTAAAGTTTGTCACCGAATGCCAGGTCGCCTGCGTCTCCGAGGCCTGGAACGATATAGGATTTGTTGGTGAGTTCCTCGTCAATGGCTCCTACCCATAGAGTGATGTTTTTATGAGGCATGTTCTTGGATAGGTATTCCACTCCATAGCAGCTGGCTATGGGGCATACCAGGTGAGTCGTGGCGGGAGTTCCTTTGTCCAGAAGTTTCTGATAGGCCAGAAGTACGGACGCGCCTGTGGCAAGCATGGTGTCTGCCAGGATGAGCACCTTGCCTTCAATTGATGGAGAAGTGCTGTATTCCAGGTCGATGTCGAACTTGTTGTCTTTGCCGTATTTCCGATAGGCTGCGATGAAAGCGTTCTGTGCCTTGTCGAAATAGTTGAGCAGGCCGTTGTGCAGGGGAAGACCGGCACGTAGTATGGTCGCGAGCACTATGTCGTCACAAGGGACGCCGCACTTGGCTATGCCCAAAGGGGTCGTGATGTCTTTCTGGCAGTAGTTCAAGGTCTTGCTTATCTCGTAGGCGAAGATTTCACCTATGCGTTCAAGATTCCTGCGGAATCTCATATGGTTTTTCTGGATGTCCTTGTCCCGGATCTCTGCGATAAATTGGTTCAGAACGGAATTGCCGTCGCTTAGATTGAAGATAGTCATAAATGGTTTTTATTACAAAGATAATCAATTTTACAGACCTTCGTCGCAGAAACTGTAATATCTGTCTCCGGCGATGATGATGTGGTCCATAAGGCTTACATCCAGCAGAGCCGCGGCATCCTTAAGCAACTGTGTCTGTTTTCTGTCCAGCTCGCTGGGCAGTGGATTGCCTGAGGGGTGGTTGTGTACCAGGATAATCGCGCTGGCCAGCTTGTCCACCGCCTTGCGGATTATTACCCTCGCGTCCATCACCGTAGCGCTGACACCTCCGATGCTGACTCTTTCCTTACCTATGATCTTGTTGGCCCTGTTGAGGAACAGCACCCAGCATTCCTCGTGCTGTAGGTTGCGTAGCATGGGCGTGAAGATCCTGGCAACTGTCCTGGAGGATGTGACCGCGCTTCCTTTGTTTGAAGGCTCGCGCTGCAGTCTCACTGCCAGCTCGAACATGGCCTTAAGTCGGGCGGCCTTGGCCTCGCCTATGCCTGGTATCGAGCACAGTCGGTCAAAAGACATGTGCGATAGGGTGTTCAGCGAGTTGTCCGACTGTGCCAGGAGATCTCTGGACAGTTCTATAGCGCTTTTGTTTCTGGTGCCGGAGTTGATAAGTATTGCAAGCAATTCGGAATCGCTCAGAGAGGCCGCTCCCGACACATACATCTTTTCTCTTGGCCTGTCGTCTATTTTCCAATCGTTGATACTCATAAAACAAAAAAACTTCCCGTCAAAGTTCGGGAAGTTTTTTTGATATCTGTTACCAGAAACGTAAAAACTTACAGTTTGTTCACGTAAACAGAGATTCCGCTCTTGAGGTTAGCTGCTTTGTTCTTGTGGATTACGTTGATCTTGGCCAGCTTGTCAATCATAGAGGAAACTTTGGGAAGAAGGGCTGCTGCCGCTTCCTTGTCTGTTGTGTTTCTGAGCGCCCTTATGGCGTTACGTGTTGTTCTTGCATAATAGCGATTATGCAATCTGCGTGTCTCGTTCTGACGATTACGCTTGTCTGCTGATGCGTGATTTGCCATTTTTAATCTTTTTTCTATTTTTGTAGTGGATAGGGGAATCGAACCCCTATTGCAAGAATGAAAATCTTGAGTCCTAACCGTTAGACGAATCCACCATTTTGGGAGTGCAAAGATAGAGATTATTTTCCATCTACCAAATTTTTCTTTTCTATCACCTTGATGCCGTTTTTCAGTCTTTCAAGGGATTTTTCGCGTCCCAGAAGGTACAGTATGTCAATGGCCCCGCCTGGCGTCGCAAGCAGTCCTGAAAGGGATAGGCGTACCGGCCATGTCAGCGGGCCGAGCTTCAGGCCCATCTCGCCTGCCAGCTCCGTAAGTGTGGCTAAAAGTGTCTCTTCCGACCAGTCCTGGACAGAAGTCAGACGGTCAATAGCCTGTCTGAGTATGGCGGCGGAGGTCTCCAGGGTGGACTTGTTCTTCTTGTTGATGAAGAGCTCCGCGTCGTAGTCCGGTAGCTTGAAAAGGAAAGATATTTTTTCCGGAATATCGGACAATTTACTGATACGTGACTGCAGCAGTGACGCCAGTTTGCGCCATTTGCTCTCCAGGAACGTTCCCTCTATCCCAGCGTAGGGCAGGGACATGCGTATGAACTCTTCCGGGTCCATCTTGCTGATATGCTGTCCGTTGACCCAGTCCAGCTTCTGATAGTCGAAGACTGCGGGGCTCTTGTGCACGCCGGCGATAGAGAACTGGGCGATGAGCTCGTCCATGGAGAATATCTCCTGTTCGGTCTTGGGAGACCAGCCCAGCAAAGCGATATAGTTGATGATGCCCTCGGGCAGGTAGCCCTGCTCCACCAGGGCCTGGAAGCTCACAGCACCGTGCCGTTTGGAAAGTTTGCTGATAGAGCCGTCCGGATTCTTGCCGTTGATGATGGGCAGGTGGATGTACTCGGGCCTTTCCCAGCCGAACGCATCGTAGAGCAGCAGGTACTTGGGGTTGGAGGACAGGTACTCGGAGCCGCGGATGATGTGGGTGATCTGCATCAGGTGGTCGTCCACGACGTTGGCGAAATTGTAGGTGGGCATTCCGTCACTCTTAAGCAGCACCTGATCGTCAAGGGTGGAGTTCTCGACGGAGATCTCACCGTAGACCAGGTCATTCCACGAAGTGCTTCCTTCCAGCGGTATTCTCTGGCGGATGACGTACGGCTTGCCGGCAGCCAGTTGCGCCTCCACTTCCTCTCTGGACAGGTTGCGGCAGTGACGGTCGTAGCCGTCCATCGACTCGGACTCCTTTTCACCTTTCTGGCAGAAACAGTAGTAGGCCGCGCCTTTTTCCACCAGCTCCAGCGCGAACTTCTTGTACATGCCCTTGCGCTCGCTCTGGATGTAGGGGCCGTAGTCGCCTCCTATGTCCGGGCCCTCGTCGTGATAGAGCCTGGCCGCCTTCAGGGTCTCGTAGATGACATCCACGGCACCTTCGACGTAGCGTCCCTGGTCGGTGTCCTCTATCCTGAGTATGAATTTTCCGTTCTGTGATTTTGCAAAAAGGTATGCAAACAGCGCCGTACGCAGATTCCCGATATGCATAAAGCCTGTGGGACTGGGCGCAAATCGTGTTCTGACTGTTTCACTCATTATTGTCAAGGGGAAAAAAGAAGAAGTAGTGGATAGGGGAATCGAACCCCTATTGCAAGATTGAGAATCTTGTGTCCTAACCGTTAGACGAATCCACCGTTTTGGGAGTGCAAAAATAGATATTATTTTTCAACTTCCAAATTTTCTTTCCAATTAAATGAATAAATTATTGACTCAACCTGCCTGAGATATTTCCTCTTGTCGTATTTAGGCGCATATACAAAGGCATTTAGGATGATTATGCTCTTTCTTTCCCGGTCTGGGAAAATATGACATACGAACGGACCTCCCATATAGTCGTTCTCAACCTCCCACAGTCCGCGCATCTCCACCATGGTCATTCCTTTATATGTGATGTTTCTGAATCCAGGCTCGATCACCTTGTTGAATGTCATGTAGCTGTTCTCCCTCATGCCGGGCACGTTGGCTTCCCACAGGCTGTGCAGTTTTGCTTTGAGCGAGTCTGCGGACAGTTGCGAGGGATCGGTGTAAGGATATTTGAATATGAGAATGCCCTGGTTGACGTATGTGGTCTCCTGGGATATCCACATGAAGTCCTCGGTGTCCTTTTTCATGGTAAATCCTTTGGGGAAATAGGGCGAGCCTCCGATGTTTTCGGTCACGGCCAGTCGCACGTCCCTGTCCTCGTACTTGATGGAGTTGGCTATCAGGCGGTCTCTTTCAGTCTGCTCGATAGCGTTGATGACCATCTCGCTGTTGCCCTTTATGAGCTCAGTCGCCTCTTCAGGCGTAGTGGAGGATACTGTGACGATGACCTGAGGCTTGGCCCATGCGTCGCGGGATATGCGTATGCCGGTGGTGTCAACCTCGGGAGACACGTTTACTATGATGATGTTGCGGTGAAGCATAAGGCTGCCGGTAAATCCGCCGGGGGTGGCATTGAATAGCTTGAACACCGGTTCTCTCTGCGGCAGGAACGGATATTCGCCTGCGAGAATCTCCCTGAGAGTGGAGCCAAGCTCGCCTTCCCAGTAGCTTTTGTTTATCACGATAAGCACCTCTCCGGCATTGCCGGTGATGTTGGGCAGATATTGGGTGCGGTCTTTGGGTGTCTTGTTGCCGCAGGAAGTCAGTATGGCCGTAAGCGTCACGGTAAGCAGAGCCAGTCTCAAAATATGCTTTTTCATAATCGTTGGGTTTAATTATCTGAATAATCGCAGTAAGTCGTTGCCGAAAGCCAGAATCATAATCATCAGCAGCAGGAACATGCCGATCATCTGGGCCACTTCCATGAAGCGGTCCGACGGCTTGCGGCCTGTAATCATCTCGTATAGCGTGAAGAGTATGTGCCCTCCGTCCAGGGCCGGGATCGGCAGCAGGTTCATGACAGCCAGCATGATGGACAGCAGGGCGGTGATATTCCAGAATATCTGCCAGTTCCACGATGAGGGGAAAATGCTGCCGATGGTGATGAAGCTGCCTACAGACTTGTATGCTTCCGTCTGGGGTGAGAAGATCAGCCCCAGTTCCTTGATGTAGTGCCCTATGTTGGTGAAGGTCATCATGAAACCGGCCGGGATGGCCTCCAGCAGGCCGTATTCCTTCTGTGTAATGTGTATGTCGGATATGTCTCTCTGGAGCAGGACTTCTATTTTACCGTTCTGACTTACCTTAACGGGGACAGTAACGGTGTCGCTGTCCCGCAGCAGGCTGAGCTCGACCGTTCTGCCTGCGTTGTCGGCCAGGACGGCCTGCAGGTCCTGATACCATGTCACAGGTCTGCCGTCAGCAGTGAGGAACCTGTCTCCCTGACGCAGGTCGGCACTTGCGTTGATGGATGTGTCGGGCAGGCCACCTACGGCGATGGGCAGGCGGATGCCGAACATTCCGGGCGTGTTGAGCATGGCCGGCATATATTCGGGGTCAATGTCCACGTCCACTGTGTCCCCGTCCCGGAGGACAGTTACCCGGCTAACCTGGTCCCGCAGCATGTCCATGTGTATCTCGTTGAAGTTGTCCGGTGCCGGATTCCCGTCAAGGGCCAGTATGCGGTCTCCGTTCTCGAATCCTATCTCTTGAGCCAATGAGCTTGCCTCAATACCGTATATGACGTCCTCATTCTTTATATACTGCTCTCCCCATGTGAACAGTATGGCTATATACAGGACTATGGCCAGCACCACGTTCATCAGCACACCTCCAGCCAGAACAATGACGCGCTGCCATGCCGGCTTGGAACGGAATTCCCATGGCTGCGGCGGCTTGGCCATGGCCTCTTTGTCCATGGATTCGTCTATCATTCCGGATATTTTGCAGAAACCTCCCAGAGGGATACATCCGATTCCGAACTCGGTGTCGCTCTTTTTGGGCTTGAACTTGAATATGGCGGGTGGAAAGAAAAGATAGAATTTCTCCACCCTTATCTTGAAAATCCTGGCGGTGATATAGTGTCCGAACTCATGCACCAGCACGAGCAGGGACAGAGACAGGATGACTTGTATTATCTTGAGCAGTACGTCCATTATTTGTTTTTGGCTATAAGGTTTGAGGCGAATTCCCGGGTCAGCCTGTCGGTCTCGAGTATTCCGTCCAGGTCGGGCTCCTTTACAAATGAGCATTTCTCCATGCAGCGGGAGATGACGGCCGGGATGTCAGTGAAGCGGATGCTCTCGTTGAGGAAAGCGTCTACGGCCACCTCGTTGGCTGCGTTCATGATGCAGGGCATATTGCCGCCCTTGCGCATGGCCTCTACAGCGAATCCAAGGCAGGGGAACTTGGCAGTATCCGGCTCCGAGAAAGTGAATCCGCCCAGTTTGTAGAAGTCCAGTCGCGGAACATCCAGCGGCATGCGCTCGGGATAGGTAAGGGCATACTGAATCGGCAGGCGCATGTCAGGCATACTCATCTGTGCAATCACGGCCCCGTCCCGGAAAGACACCATGCTGTGAATTACGGACTGCGGATGAATCACCACGGTGATCTGCGAGATGTCCACGCCGAACAGCCAGCAGGCCTCTATCATCTCAAAGCCTTTGTTCATGAGCGTGGATGAGTCCACTGTGATCTTGCGGCCCATCTTCCAACGGGGATGGTTGGTCGCCTCTGCCACTGTAACCTGTGCCAGTTCGGAAGCCGGAGTCCTCAGGAACGGGCCGCCGGAAGCGGTCAGGAAGATCCTCTCTATCGGACTGTGCTCGCCCTGAAGAGCCTGGAAGATGGCCGAATGCTCGGAGTCAACGGGCAGGACGGGGGCGTTGTGCTCCCTGGCCGTCTGCATGACTATCCTGCCGGCAGCCACCAGCGGCTCCTTGTTGGCGATGGCCACGGCCTTGCCTGAGCGCAGGGCCGCGAGTGTGGGCTCCAGGCCTCTGAATCCCACCATCGCGGACAGCACCATGTCGATGTTGTCGCTGGTGGACATGGCGTCGATGATGGAGCCCATGCCTGCGAATACATTAATGCCGTGAGGATTCAGTGCCTCATATACCTCGTCGTAAAGGCTCTCGTCGGCAATGATGGCGCAGGCAGCGTTGAATTCTATGGCCTGCCGGATGAGCAGGCTGCTGTTGGAGCCTGCCGTCAGAAGCTGTACGTCAAAGAGGTCGCGGTGTCCCCTGACCACGTCCAGGGCCTGAATTCCGATTGAGCCGGTTGAGCCGAGTATTGCTATTTTTCTCTTTTCCATTGCGGTTGTCTCAGTTAAAAGTTGATGTAGAGAGCGGGGTCTATGGGCTCTCCGTTGTGCCACAGCTCGAAATGCAGATGCGGCCCTGTGCTCAGGTCTCCGGCATTTCCGGCCAGGGATATGGTCGTGCCCGCACTTACCTTGTCCCCCACTTTCTTAAGCAGTTTTGTGTTGTGCTTGTATATGGATATCAGGTCATTACTGTGTTGGATATGTATGTTGTACCCGGTATTGTCATTCCAATAGGCAGCAATAACCGTACCGTCCAGGACGGCGCAGACCGCGCTGTTGTTCTGTACGGCAATGTCTACGAAAGGATGGCCCTTGCCTGGATTGTAGGATTCGGTGACCACGCCTTTCACAGGAGGAAAGAACAGCATGCCTTCCAGTTGCGGCTCGTTGCCGGATGGCCTCAGGTTGTATTTCTCTATGGAGTCGATTTTCTCCCTGAGGATGGAATCGGCATCGTGGTTTATGGATTCGGCTGTCTTCTCGCTGCTTCCCGTACTGCCGGTCGATAGCAGGCTGTCCAGGGGGATAGGATCCTCTCCCGCAATGATTCTGCGGATATTGGTGAGCTGGATGGTCATCACGCGCATCCTGCTTTCAAGCGAGTCCACCATGGCGGCGTTCTCTACGGCCTCCCTTTGGGTTGAGTAAGACGGGTAACCTGGAATGATCCTTCTGACCGGGGTGAACGCGGTGATACAGAATGTAAGGACACACAGCAGGGCGGCTATGCCTATCACTGCGGATATGGCAGCGTGCTTGGTGCCTCTTATAGCGAACTGAAAGTCATGGGTCTCGTTGTCGAGGACAGCGAAGAGGTATTTTCTGGCGGGACGCTTCCTGTTCCGTTTATTTTTTTCAGACATAGTGCTATCAGACTGTTTATTTGACTACATTTGCGGAATGAATCGGATAATCGGGATAGACTACGGCAAAAAACGGATAGGACTTGCGGTCTCTGATCCGCTGCGGATGTTCGCATCCCCTCTCGATACGGTTCCGCCTGCAAAGATAATCGAATATCTCAAACAATATGCCGCCAAGGAGGGTATCTCGCTGTTTGTCGTGGGATATCCCATGAATCTGGACAATACTCCGGCGGAAGCGGCACGATATGTGGATGAGTTCCTCCGCAGGCTTCACAACAGCTTTCCGGATATCCCGGTGGAGCGTGAGGACGAGCGGTTCACCTCCGTGCTGGCGCACAGGGCCATGATCGACGGAGGCATGAAGAAGATGGACCGAAGGGACAAGGCGGTGGTGGACAAGATAAGTGCGGCCATCATCCTCCAGACGTATCTGGACAGGCAGAAGTGAGGATTTTAAATTTTTGAGAAAATATAAAAACGTAAAACGAGATGACATTACCTATTTATGTATACGGCTCGGAGGTGCTCCGGGAAGTGGCGGAGGAGGTCGATGTGGATAAGACGGACAAGGAGGAGCTCCGCCGATATATTGACGATATGTTCGAGACCATGTACCATGCCGATGGTGTGGGACTGGCGGCCCCTCAGGTGGGTGACAGCCGGAGGATACTGGTGGTGGACGGCAGGGATGTGGCTGACGTGTATCCGGAACTCAAGGACTTCCGGAGAGCGATGGTCAATCCCGTCGTCATAGAGGAGAGTGAGGAAACGGCAGAATACAGCGAGGGATGTTTGAGCGTCCCTGATATTCACTGCAACGTGGTGCGCCCCAAGAAGATGACCGTGCGCTATCTGGACGCGGACTTAAAGGAGGTGGAGGAGACTCTGGACGGTTTCGCCTGCCGCATGGTGCAGCATGAGATGGACCATCTGGACGGGCATCTCTTCGTGGACAAGGTGGCGCCCATCCGCCGCAAGATGATAGCCGCCAAGCTGCACAACATAGCCAAGGGCAAGGCGCGTACTGCGTATAAGACCAGACTTGAGAAGTAGTTTACATCAACAATAAAAAGACAGGATTATGGGAGCGTTTCATGCGTACGACATCCGGGGCCGCTGGGGAGTGGACTTTGACCGGGATACTGTATATAAGGTGGGTTTTTTCCTGCCGGAGCTGCTGGGCTGCCGCAAGGTGGCGGTGGGGCGGGACATGCGTCTGTCCTCGCCCGAGATTCACGAGGCCCTGCTCAGGGGACTGACCGATGCCGGAGCCGATGTCTATGACCTGGGGCTGGCCACCACACCGTATGTCTACTATGCCACTGCGGCCAAGGGTTTCAAGGCCTCGGTGCAGATTACGGCGTCTCATAATCCCAAGGACGACAACGGTCTGAAGGTCTCGCGTGAGAACGCTCTGCCCGTAGGTTACGACACGGGCCTGGGTACGATTGAGAAATGGATTCTCGAGGGGCGTGAGTGTGTCCCCGTGCCTAATGCCGACCGGGGCAAGGTATATCCGTTGGACTTGCGGGAGGAGTATTTGGCGTTCCAGCACCGCTATGTCGGGGACCTGTCCGATCTGCATATCTGTGCAGACCTGTCCAACGGTGTGTCCTCGCTGTTTGTGAAGGAGCTGTTGCCCTCATCTGTGGAGTATATATGCGACGCTCTGAATGGAAGTTTCCCGTGTCACGAGCCCAATCCGCTGATTCCTGAGAATACCAGGATGCTGCGAGAATATGTCAAGTCACACGGCTGCGATATCGGGGTCATCTACGATGGGGATGCAGACCGGGTGATGTTCGTGGACGAGCGGGGAGAGTTCATATCGCCGGACCTGATGATTGCCCTGATGGGGCATTTCTTCATGGAGGGAACCGGCACCAGTCCGGCCGCCAGGGAGCGTCTGGCTCTGAAGTCCGCCGGACAGATTGCCGAAGTGCGGGCCCTGCAGGACATCCGCAGCTCCAAGGCGGTAGGGGAATATCTCTCGCCGATGGGCGTTCAGATGCACACCTGGCGGGTAGGCCGGGCGTATGCCGCTCCTAAGCTCCGCGAGATTGACGGCCTGTTCGGAGGCGAGCTGGCCGGACACTATTATTTCAAGGATTTCTTCTACTCGGACAGCGGCATCATGGCCTCGCTCATCATCCTCGACATCGTGGCAGAGATGAAGCGCCGGGGTAAGAGCCTGTCGCAACTTGTCGCCGGCATATCGAAATACTGCAATTCCGGGGAAATCAATTTCAAGGTACAGGACAAGCCGGCTGCGATGGAGGCTGTTAGAAATTATTTTATCTCATTGGAGTCTCCTACGGCGGTGATGGACTTCGACGGCTACCGGGTGGAGTTCCCTCAGTGGTGGTTCAATATCCGTCCCTCCAACACTGAGCCGTATCTCCGCTTTATCTGCGAGGCCTCCTCTCATGAGCTCTTGGCCGACAAGGTTGCTCAGGCCCGCGAGATTATCGGACGGTTTGAGTGATGGCTGGAGCTTGTCAGAACGACATTCTGATGCTGGGTATATAGTTCTGGGGCTGTGCAACAGTCGCTGTGAGGGACTTCCGCGGCGGGATTCTTAGGCATTGGGATGACCAGTGCAGTCGAAGAATATCGAATGTCTCAGCGAGAATTGCAGGGCTTTTTACAAATATCTGATTGTCAGGCATGTGCAAATCGGTGCGCATTTTTCGACTGCTTCTGAGATGGTAAGAATTGCATATGCTTTTTCAAATCGCTGGAAAAGAGGGTGTTATAAATTGGTCTGCATTTCTCGCACAGATGGCTTACAGCAGGCCGTCGGAAATGTGGAGGGTGATGGTGCGGCTGTCGGGGTCGATGTCCAGCAGCAGGTCGTCGTGATAGGGGATGAGGGAGCCGGAACCTTCGATTTCGAGGCAGATATTGCCTGAGAAATCCATGATGTCCGAGATGACGCCGACAGTGCTGCTATCCTGATTGAGCAGGGTGAAGCCTGTCAGATCCTCAAGAGTGAGTCCGTCCTCATTGATTTGATGCGCGTCAGTCGCGCTCAGTTCGGGATAGCCCGCCGGGTCGATGCAGATATCCTTGCCGGCGGCCTCTTCTGCGTCACTGTGAGAGTCTATGTCCTCCAGGTGGAGGATGGCTTTACGCAGGCCTTTGAACTGGATATTCTGAATATAAAAAGGAACCGGCAGGCCGTCATAGAACAGCCATACCGGTTCTTCTGTCTTTAAGATGTCCGATATTCCGTCCTGAAAAGACACCATGACATCGCCTTCGGTACCGTAGGACTTCACAATCCTGGCTATCGGCTGCAATGTGTCTTCTCCGGGAAACATCGCGCTACTCTGCTGCGGGAGCCTCTGTGTTCTCAGCGTTTGCTGCTGCCTCAGCAGCTTCAGCCTCGGCTTTTGCCTTGGCCTCAGCCTCTGCCTTTGCGGCTGCTTCCTCAGCTTTGCGCTTGCTGATAGCCTCGGCTCTTTCCTGATTGACCTTGGCCTCGGCATTGAGATGCTCCCTGCGGGCCTCGTTGTCGGACTTCTTCAGGTTCTGCCTCTTGGCCTCTACCTTCGCGTCCCTCTCAGCCTTCCATGCATTCCATCTCTGGTCTGCGACTTCCTGGCTGATGGCGCCTTTGGCAACTCCTCCGTTGAGGTGCTTCCTCAGAAGGATTCCCTCGTATGAGAGGATACGGCGGCAGGTGTCGGTAGGCTGTGCACCTGTGTTGAGCCAGTAAAGAGCTCTCTCTGCGTCGAGCTTGATGGTTGCGGGGTTGGTGTTGGGGTTGTAGATTCCGAGCTGCTCGATGTAACGTCCGTCACGGGGAGCGCGGATGTCAGCCACTACTATGTGGAAGAATGCGTGATTCTTCTTACCGTGGCGTGATAAACGAATTTTAACTGCCATTACGTACAGGTTATTAAGTGATTAATAATTAAAACCTCCTTATCTTCTCGAGAAAAGGCCCGCAAATATACACAGAAACTGAGAGCAATGCAAAAAATATTAAATTTTAATATTCATTTCCTTATATCCTGAATGCGTTTAATAGCGTCCAGATAGTCTTTTTCCACATCGCTGAGTGTGCGCTGCTTGTATTTTCGATATTCGTTTGTGGCATGTTCCATTGCTTCTGAATGTGAGACTTTTCCACCATCCGGCAAAAGATGTTCTCCTGACATGGTAAGAATTCTGTCCAGATAATTCGCCCAATCGTTCATGGTCATCGGCTGTTCCCGCTCAGCCTGTCGTTCCGCGAAATCCAGATAACCTGAAACTAATTGTCCCATGGCGCGAAGTTCTTTTTCGTTCAGATAATTTTTGGCTGTACGGGCTTCAACCAAAGTAGGCTGATTGCCTTTGAATGTAAATAAGCCAATAAAATCTTTTTCGGCATCAGCACGTTCGACGATTAGTTCAGCCGCTGTATGACCATGTATTGCATAATGTATCTTGTTCTGCACTTTTTTGAAGAATTCTTGCGAAACAGCCGCTCGCGGATCGTAGTCTATACTTGTAGCATATATCTCAAGCACCTGCCGATAAAACACTTTTTCGGTGGCGCGAATGTCCCGGATACGTTCCAGCAACTCTTTCCAATAGCCTCCGCCACCTAATTGTTTCAAGCGTTCATCATCAAGTGTAAAACCTTTAATCATGTATTCTTTCAGACGCTTTGTCGCCCATTGGCGGAAACGGGTTGCTATGAGGGAACGGACACGATAGCCGAGGGCAATTATCATGTCCAGATTGTAAAAGGTTGTCATATATGACTTACCGTCAGATGCAGTTGTTCGGAATTTCCGAACAACTGAGTCCCCTATCAGTTCCCCTTCCTCAAATATATGCTTAATATGTTCACTTATATTGGATTTACTGGTCTGATACAGCTCACTCATCTGTGCTTGCGTAAGCCATAGTGTATCCTCCTCAAGCTTTACGTCAATCTTTGTACGACCGTCACTATCCGTATATATAAGTATCTTATTGTTGTCTCCCATTCCAGATTTATTTTGAGCGGAGGAAGCGCAGGGCACGGGTCATGTAGCGGGGAAGCTGCCTGTGCGGGTCGCGCTTCTCGAGGTGGAGGTAGATGCCCCATTTCTTGAGGATGGGCACCTTGAAGGTCTCCACGAACTCGATGAGGGTGCCGTCGGGGTCCTCCACGTAGGTGAAATGCCCGTCAGCCTCGCCCATCTTGAAGTCGCGGCCTCCGTCGCATACGAAACTGTGTCCCAAGGACTCGGCCGTCTCGCGGATGGCCTCCATGTTGCGGATGTCGAAGCACAGGTGGATGAAGCCGGGGTCGCCCCAGTAGCGGCCTTCGTATATCATTCTCGGGGCGGGTACGTCGAATCCTTCGGGAATGCGCTGCACCAACTCTATGCGGGAGGTACCCATCACCTCGCTCAGAGGCCCTTCGATGGGCTTGCTGCGGGAGAGCAGGACGCGGCGTAATGAATATTGGCTGCCCGGCACGCCTTTCAGGTCAGCCTGGATTCCGGTCACATCGTATTCGACCTTGTCGTAGTCCATCAGGGTGGAGTAGAACTTTATCGACTTTTTCATGTCGGTGACTCCGAGGATGGCTCCGTTGCCTCCGCCGGTGTTCTTGTTCTCATCGATGAAGACGTAGGAGTCGGACTCGACCTCGAAGAGATTGTTCCAGGGGTCGTAGAGGAAGAAATGCTCCCGTCCGTCGGGAGTTTTGGTGACTTCCGTCACTATCCGGGCACCTTGCGCCTTGCTCAGTTGCCTGTATGCGGCCTGCACGTCACGGGACTTGATCTTGCAGGCGTAGATGCCGAGGTCTCCGAGAGCCGGTTCGAAGCTCACGTAATTCAACTCGCGGCCCCTGGGCTCCCATACTTCGAAGCCGGCGCCTCCACGGAGGTTGTACACCAGGATGGCGTATCGGGGCTGGGGCTTTCCTCCGGTGTAGGGCAGCATCCTCTCGGCCACGCCCTCGGCTCCGAATATCTTGGTGTCGAAGCCGAAATTGTCCTTATACCATTTCCACGACTCGGCGACGTTCCTTACACCGATGCCGACCTGCTGTATGCCACAGATGATTTTATCCATATTGTCCTTGATTTTATCCGTAAATGATTAATGTGCCGATACCTTTCTGGCCAGGATGTAGAACAGCCAGGGGGTGTATTTGTAGAAGTAAGCCATCAGCAGCTCCTTGCCGCCGATGAGTTTCTTGTGCTTCTCCTTGGCTATGGCCTTCAGAGCCACCTTGGCGCACTTGGTCACGTCCATTCCGTTGGCCTGGCCGGGGTCCATCTTGGCGAACTTCTCCCCGGAGGCGAGCAGGGCGCTCTTGGATATCTCGGTGCGGATGCGGCCTGGGATGAGGAAGGTGACTTTTATGTTGGGGTACTCCAGTTCCAGGGACTCGTAGAAGCCGAACAGAGCGTGCTTCGAGGCGCAGTAGGCCGAGCGGAGCGGGAAGCCGAACAGGCCGGAGATGGAAGTGGTCACGGCGATGTGTATCTCTTTGGCTGTCTTCAGATGCTCCTTGAACTTCTTTATGATGTAAATGCCTCCGAAATAGTTGATCTCCATTAGTTTGCGGTCTAAGGCGATGTCGCAGTCGAGTGTAAGTGCCCTTTGGGATATGCCGGCGTTGAGCACGAAGAAGTCCGGCTTGACCCCGAGACTGTCCACGTATTCCACCAGCGCGTCGATGGATTCACTGCTTTCGAGGTTCACTTCCTTGTGCCAGGCCTTTACCCCGTACTGGCGGCAGCGTTCCTCCACTTTTCTCAACTGCTCCTCACCGAGGCCGGAGAGTATCACATTGGTTCCTCTTTGTGCGAACTGGTAGGCGATGGCCTCGCCTATGCCCGTACCCCCGCCCGTTATCAGCAGGGTCTTGTCCTTGAACTGTACCATATCCGTTTTCTTATTTCAACCTACAAACTTAAGCAAAATACCGTTACGCTGCTCTTTTTTACACCACATCCATTTTCAGGGCAATGAGGACAATCAGTCCTATCAGTGCCGCCGCCAGTACCAGCAGGAAGGCTGTCCACATCAGTATGGATTTGACCGCGCACTTCACCCAACCGGTGCCGGCGTAGACTTTGTGTGAGGCAACTGTAGTGTAATAAAGCAGGTACAGGAAGAAAAGCCATGTCCAGACGGCGCTCTGTGCCGGGAAAAATCCGTTCAGCAGGAGGTATGCGGCAAGGATGATGAATACGAAACTGTTGAGGTGAAGTACGAATACAAAATTGCCCATGTATCCTATCTTGTATTTCCGGTAGAGGACTTTGCTGAACAGTGCTAAAAAAGGAGCGAGCAGCAGTATCAGGATAGGAGTCCATTTACTGGCATAACTGAGAAAATTGTTTTCGAATGCGGCTTTCTTCAGATTTTCGGCTTCCTGCTCCGGTCCTGCGCTTTCGGATGTGAGTGCGTAGAGCGGAATACCTTTCCATTCCTGCAGAGGCTCCAATCCTGTCCGGTCGATCAGGCCGCCGGCTACATTCACAGTCAGAGTATCTCTAACGGGGCTGTCCGGCTCTGTCATCTTGTATCGGCTGCACTCAACTATCTCGAACAGCTCCGGAAAACGGGCTAGTGCGGACGAGTCGGCCACTATCGCGATGGTTGAGGATTTGTCCAGGGCTGTCAGTTCCCGCCAGGCAGTAGGGTTTTCCTTGATTGCCTCAAATGTCTCCATGGAATTGTCTGCTTTGGCGCTGTTGACGACGTTGACCCATTCCCCCATCTGGGAGAAGAAAAACAGGAAGAAAAGTACGGTGATGAACATCAGCAGCCGCATCGGGTGGACGTAGGAGACGATTTTCCCGGCATTGAACTCTGTGGTGAGAAAGCCAGGCCTGCGGAACAGCATCCAGATAGTGACCCAGACCTTGCCGTCGAACTGGTAGACATTCTCGAAGTACTGCTTGATGTATTTCCAGAAAGGCTGCTCCACATCCAGAGCGTACTGTCCGCACCGGTGGCAGTACATCCCTTTCAGCTCCGTTCCGCAGTTCTTGCAATAGGTGTACTTGGGGATGGTCTTCCGCCGCACACGCCGGATTCTCTTGAGCTCTATGTTCCGGAGGATAAGCCGTTTCCTTTTCGCGGCCCTTTCTTTCAGCCTTTCCCCGGCCGCCTTCAGTCCCTTATTATCCGTGCGATTACCAGTTTCTGTCAAAGTGTCCGCAGTCTCATTTCTCTCAGGTGTCACTTGAGGAACTTCTTCTTCTTTGATGTCCATAGTCGGTCTTGAAATTAGTGCGCAAAAGTACTAAAAACTGTTAAGCAATGTGCGTGCTGTCCCGTGGAGTGCTTTGTGGATATTGGCGGGCAGGCTGTGTATGTCATTGTTGGTCAATCTGAAACGCATCGGGATAATGTACCGTCCCGTGTATGTCTTTCAAGGCTCCTGGCTTTAGTTCCGCGACCATGCAGCACTCGTCCGGGGCGTCGAAGGGGAACTTTATCCCGGACAGCGAGGCCTTTTTGTAGCCGAATTTGGGATAGTAGTCTTTGTGCCCGAGCAGCACGGCTGCGTCATACCCTGAATCTGACGCTCTTCTGTGTGCCTCACGGATAAGCATGGAGCCTATCCCGCTTCTTTGGAATGCCGGTAGTACGGACAATGGGGCCACAGCCAGTACCGTATGTGTCCTGTCACCGGATATCACTTCGGCTTTTGAGAGCATGATGTGTCCGGCTATCTGTCCGTCAGCTGTCTCTGCTACTAAGGAAAGTTCCGCTATATATGCGTCTGACTGTCTCAGCCTATCTACGAGAAGGTGCTCTGTATGATCGCTTTCTTCGATATCCTGGAAAGCAGCTCTTATCACTTCGCGGACTTGTGTGAAATCCGCCGCGGTCTCTTGACGTATCGCAATGGTGTTGTGCATCATCTGTGTGTTGTTCCGGCCCTGCCTGGGCATTCCTGCCTGTCTTGTCGGTCGGCTTTGTTCCGGGCCGTACCGGCTGCCTGTCGCAGGCTGGGTATTGTCTGTGCAAATATACAGTCTTCCTCCCGATTTGCAAGAATCTACCATGCCGTGCGTTTTCCCTCTCTCCCTTGGTCTGCTCATGAGCATCCGGCAGTCGAAAGACCAGGTCCTTCCATAGCTTCGCGGCGGACTCCTCCCTCTTGTGCCGGGGGCGGCAAGTCTTTTCTCCACAAAATACCCTTAGCTTGCGAGGAAGATAAGCCCTTAAAATGACCATATTTTCAACAATTCCAGCGTTCCTGACATTCTCGCAATTAAAATATCCGGCACTTCTACGAAACTTGGCGATACCTATCCTCAGCGGTAATCAGTCAACACGCTGTTATTCAACGTATAAGCTAAAACGCTCTGAGGACAGGGGTCATGATTTTTGCCTGTTTTCACCCATTTGGCCCACCCCTGTCCTTGGACTTGTTAGTATAAATTTCAGATAATCAACGTATTGTGATAGTGAGGTGTAGGATAGGTGTTCGTCCCATCAACAGTCCCTTTGCTCTCAGTAAGGTATGGGAATTGCGCTGTGTTTTTCAATAACCTCGAAAAGTAGGGAGAAAAAGATGAAAAGTTGGGAGAAAACGGATGTAGGGTAGGGAGAAAAATGTATCTTTGCGGAAAAAGAGGACATATTATGCAGACGGAACTCGAAAAATTGGTGTCCCTCTATAGGGAATTGGGCATAGACAGGCAGATAGACTATGACAAGTTCTATCTGTATTCGCTTATAACCCATTCAACGGCCATCGAAGGCTCAACCATTACCGAGCTCGAGAACCAAATCATGTTTGATCAAGGGGTCAGTTTAAAGGGGAAGAGCATATCGGAGCAGAATATGAATCTCGACCTTAAAAATGCCTACGAATATGCCATACGGCTTGCCCGTGCCCACACTGATTTTACGATAGACGTGTTGAAAGAGCTGTCCGCTCTTGTTATGAGGAATACCGGGCAGGAGTATAAGACGGTGTTGGGGGATTTTTCGTCAGCGAAAGGCGAATTGCGTCTGCTGAATGTTACGGCAGGGGTCGGAGGAAAGTCGTACATGAATTACAGTAAGATTCCGGCCAGGCTGGCGGAGTTATGCGCGTGGCTGAATGAGGAGCGGAAAGGTTATGCCGGCAAGAGTATCGCGCAACTGTATCGGTTCAGTTTTGACGCTCATTATCATCTGGTGACGATACATCCATGGGCGGACGGCAACGGCAGAATGGTACGCCTTGTCATGAATATGCTGCAGTTTGAGTTCGGGCTGATTCCGACGAAAATCCTCAAAGAGGATAAGGAGGAATACATCAAGGCGTTGGTGGAAACCCGGGAGAGTGATGACCTGAATGTATTCAGGGGATTTATGGCCTCCACGATGATTAAGAATCTTGCTCAAGATATTGATGCATACCGAACATCTATTGAGGAGCCTTCAATAAGTTGGGAGAAAACGGTAAAAGGTGGGGATAAAAAGATGAAAAGTAGGGAGAAAATCATCGTGCTGCTTTCTGAAGACAATACACTAAGCGCGGCTGCTCTGGCCGGGCGGATAGGTATAAGTTCAAAAGCCGTGGAAAAACATATTGCCAGAATGAAGGCCGAGGGGGTGCTCCGACGGGTCGGGCCGGACAAAGGCGGGCATTGGCAAGTGCTTGTGGACAATATCTGACGCTCCAGGACAGGGCTTTTAAGTCTCGTGTCCTATGCAATGTCTGTGTTTCTTTCTATGTTCCGGGTTCCGGTGAATTCCTCTAACGGCTGATGGACGTAGAGTAGATTGAAATTACTATCTTCGTGTCGATTTGTCAGATGTATCATTTCAATTATGCGACTGAAAGACCTTATTACGCCACTGGTTGTTCCGGCCAGGACCCTGCTGCTGGAGGAGGGGCAGGTGGCCGACACCTTGTATTTTATCCGGAAAGGCTGTCTGCGCCTGTTCTTCTGGAATGACGGGAAGGACATCACTTTCCAGTTCTTCTTCGAAGGGGACTTCGTGGCCTCGTTCGACAGCATGTACAGGCGTCAGCCCAGTCTGTTCTCGCTGGAGAGCATCGAGCCTTCCGAGCTCCTGTCCGTGGGCAGGGATGATTTTTACCGGCTCATCGAACAGAGTCCCTGGCTCAGACGTAGATATGAGGAGAAACTGATCGACCGCTTCCACAGTTACCAGCAGCTCTTCCTGTCGCGCATTAGGAACACGCCGCAGCAGCGTTACGAGGAACTGTTGCGGACCAGCCCTGAAATCATCCGCCGGGTGCCGCAGCACTACATCGCCTCCTGGCTCGGAATCACTCCGGTGTCGCTCTCCCGCATACGGGCACGGCGGTGAGGACGTCTCGTGGAGATTGTCTCGTGACGATGCTGCCGCACTGAGTTGCTGCGGCCTTGCGTTTCTTTACAATTGTTATCGTCTTATGCCGTGTGGATGCCGTAGTTTTGCCGCACTGATCAAAAGTTCAGGAAAATGAAAAAGGTATTCGTTATTGACTGGGTGCTTGTGCCGCTTTTCGCCGCATCGGTGTTTACCGGTTTCGGGCTTCATATCGCCGGTCATGGGGACAGTCACGCTCTTTGGCACAACTGGGCTGTGGCGCATATTGTCTCCAGCCTGCTGTTTACGGTCTTTGTTCTGTGGCATGTCAGGATGCACTGGAACTGGTACAAGGGTCTTTTCCGGACAGGGCCGGGCCGCAGGCGGAAATCTCCGGGATGTGAGAGGAGCAGACCTGGAATCACTGGCAGAGCCCGTAGCCGCAGGAGCCGGGTCACTGTTGCGGTCTCGGTGCTGTTTGCGGCTGTCGCCCTGACCGGGTACGTTCTTCTGGCTGTCAGCGGGGCCGGATCCGGCATAGGGCTGTGGCATTACCGTATCGGGATTGCGGCGGCAGTCCTGTTTTGCGGGCACATTATCAAGAGGGCCCCGGTGCTGAGGAATTCTTTACCCGGGTCTGGCCGTCAGGCTGCTGGGAAAGTCCGGCAAGCCGACTGGAGAGTACGCCGGACAGTATGAGCATCCGCTTTCATAACTCGAGAGTCGGCTTCGTCTGAAGAAGTGAATTCAATCTGATAAAAGTGGCCCTTCATGCCCGGGCAGGTGCCCGCATCCGAGCAGGTGCCTACAAAACGCTGCTTTCGTGGCCACCTCCTGAAGTGGACACCAGTCACACCCGGCGAGAAGGGCCTCTTGCCAAGAGTCCCGGCCTACAGCTACAAACAGGTGCGCTGCACATTGCAAGACCATCCAGCAACGAGAAAAGACTTGCCGCCCTCGGCACAAGAGGGAGGGGCCCGCCGCAAAGCGGTGGGAGGGCCTGGTCTTTTCGACTGCTGGAAGGTCTTGCGTCGCGTTCCTCACATTAATGTCCGAGCTGGAAATGCAGGGTGTTTTGCAGGTACTTGATTATGAGGCTCGTGCAAAGTGCCGTGCAATTTTCGGGTACTTCTGAGGCGATGAGAAATGCAGGCCCTTTTGCAATGTGTTGATTGACAGAGATTTGAAAAATGGCGTGCAATTTACAAGCTTTCATGCCCGGGTGAGAAATGCAGGGTGTTTTGCAAGTGCTTGATTATGAAGCTCGTGCAAAGTGTGGTGCAATTTTCGGGTACTTCTGAGGCGTTGAGAAATGCAGGCCCTTTTGCAATGTGTTGATTGACAGAGATTTGAAAAACGGCGTGCAATTTACAAGCTTTCATGACAGGGTGAAAAATGCAGGGTGTTTTGCAGGTGCTTGATTATGAGGCTCGTGCAAAGTGCTGTGCATTTCTCGCGGTCTTGTGAGTGCATGAAAAATGCAGCCTGTTTTGCAAGTGCTTGTTAATGAGGATGATCCAAGACGGACTGCATTTCTCACTCCATTATGTCAGAAACCTACCTGCTTCTGCTGCTCGGCGTTGTAGCGGTCGCCAGTCACGGGAATGGCGGCTACGGCATCCTCTAACTCCTTCCATTCATCGGCAGTGAGGACGAAATCAAGTGTGCGCAGATTCTCCTCCAGATGTGAGTGTTTTGTAGTGCCCGGTATCGGGACAATCCACGGGGCTTTCTGTAGAAGCCAGCCGAGGGCGAGCTGGGCGGAGGTCATGCCGCGTTCGCGTCCGAAACTCTGCAGGACATTCACTATGCGGTAGTTGGCCCGCATGGCCTGAGGTGTGAAACGGGGCAGTGTGGGGCGGTTGTCGTTGTGCGGGTCGAACTCGGTATATTCGTTCAGATCGCCGCCGAGGAAACCGCGGTTCATCGGGCTGTAAGGCACGAAGCCGATACCCAGTTCACGGCATACGTCCAGTACGCCGTTCTTTTCTACGTCGCGGTGCATCAGGTGGTATTCGCTCTGGATGGCGGTCAGCGGGCAGACGGCGTGCGCCTTGCGGATGGTCTCTGCGCTGACCTCGCACATGCCCCAGTGCAGGACTTTACCTTCTTTTATCAGGTCGGCGATAGTCCCTGCCACGTCCTCTACAGGCGTATTCGGGTCGAAACGGTGCTGGTAGAAAACCGGGATGACGTCGGTGCGCAGGCGTCGGAGCGACTCCTCGCAGTAGCGTCGGATGGTGGCGGGGCGGCTGTCCTGCCGTCCGGTAGCCTTCCCGTCTATGACTTCGTGCCCGAATTTGGTCGTAACATTTACCTTCCCGCGGAATTCCCCGAGGGCCTCGCCTGCCAGTTCCTCGTTATTCAGCGGACCGTAGATGATGGCGGTGTCAAACAGCGTTACGCCACGGTCCATCGCCTCGTGCAGCAGACGGATGCACTGTTTCCTGTCGGGGTGATAACTGCGGTTGTAGGTCATTCCCATCACGCCGAAGCCCAATGCCGACACCTCGAAGGCTGTCTTGCCTGTGCCGAGGGTGCGGTGTGCGTTGACAGTCGCTGCAAGTACCGCGTCTCCCGGTGCGGCTTTGTTCCCTGTGGTCATACGGGTCGCAGCCTGTACCTTGTCCAATGCCGGGGAGACAGCCAGTGCGGCTCCCACAGCGGCCGCTGTTTTGAGGAAGCCTCTGCGGGTCAGGTTTTTGTTCCTAACTAGAATATTGTCCGTGTTCTCCATGACTATTTCGCCTTGGGCTTTATTTCCTTGATGAACCGTGCGGGATTGCCTCCGACAACCGTCATGGGCGGGACATCGTGCGTCACGACGCTGTTGGCCCCGACAATTGCCCCGTAGCCTATCCGTACCCCGGGCAGGACGGTGGCGCCGATGCCTATCCAGACCTTGTCCTCGATGACAATCGGACGGCCGTATGTCGCGCTGCGGTTGTCCGGGTCGGGGTCGTGGTTGATGGTGATGAGATTGACCTTGGGAGCGATGAACACGTCATTGCCCAAGGTGATGCCGCCCCGGTCGAAGAAGGTGCAGCCCTGCTGGATCCAGCACCGCTTGCCCATGCGGATGTTCTTGCCGAAGTCCACGTAGAACGG
The DNA here is from genome assembly GCA_018711925.1 of Candidatus Coprenecus pullicola. GTDB lineage: Bacteria > Bacteroidota > Bacteroidia > Bacteroidales > UBA932 > Coprenecus > Coprenecus pullicola. The sequence continues at coordinate 59,964 of DVHR01000069.1, read as the reverse complement.
CGGCAGCAGGGTGACGGACGGGTCAATCTCCCGCCCGGTGATGCGTGAGAGAAAGTCTCGCACCTCATCGGGTGTGTGGTGGCCGGTATTCAGTTCGTCGGCCAGTCTCATTGTGTCCCAGATGGCATTTATCAGATCATTGTAGCCAGGTTCGTCGGGCGATACCATTTCGCCGGACAGGTCTTTCTGAAAAATATCTTCCATAACGCTGAATGTTTCAATTCAGACGCAAAGGTAGGGTCTCCGGTATAGACGGGCTTTGCCGGCAGGCTCAAATTTGTTTGCCGGGAGGCTCGGCGCGAGGTTCGGAAACAGTGCTTGGGGAACAGCCGAACATTGCCTTGTAGGCTCTGGAGAAATGCGACAGGTTCTTGAATCCGACATCGAAGCAGACTTCCGTCACTTTTCTGTTGCCGGAGAGAATCTGCTCCCTGGCTGCCTCCAGTCTGCGGCGTATGAGCCATTTCTGAGGAGATAGATCACTTACCTTCCTGAAATCCCGCTTGAATGTGGCGAGGCTGCGTCCGGTGTAGTTGGCTATTTCCCCGGGAGTGAGGTCATTCATGTAGTTCTTTTCCATGAACTCCAGTATGTCCGGCTTCCACGGGTCGGCAAAGTCGAAGAGCGAGGCGTAGAGGCTTTGGTCCGTGTTCAGCAGCACGTAGACGCCTTCGGTCATTTTCAGGTAGAGCAGTTCCTTAGAGGGCTGGACGCCGGAGTCGAAATAGGGGGTCATAGACTCGAACAGGCTTACGATGTCGGGCCGGCTGGACGGCAGCTTCAGCAGGCTGATCTTGTTTCTTCTGGCCTTTTCGGGTAGAGTACCCTTGTCCAGCCTGTTGTAGAAATCCCGCAGGAACCGGGTGGTGAGCATCAGGAATATGGCCTTGAACTGCTCTCCTTTCCAGGCCTGCTTGGTCAGCTGTACTCCGAAATCCTTGCGGATGAAGGCACAGTCCCCCCTGTGCAGCCGGGTGATCCTGTTCCGTTCGTTGATTTCCAGCTCTCCCGAGTACATGTACACCAGCACGTGGGAATGGTTGCGGTGCAGGCAGCTCATGCCGTTGTCGGAGTACATCGCCAGAAATATGTCCGAGTAGCGCAGGGTGTTGATGCCGTTGGGTTTGTCTGTGTCCATGACTTTTGCTATAAATGTACAGGTACAAAGATAACGGATTGTCCCGATACGGTGTTTGCCGTGAGGCTCAATTTCTTGCGTTGTGCAGCAGAAGAAGTGCGTGGACAAGGCAGACGGTCATAGGGCTGGCATGCATGTTGCGGCCCGAGACAGTATAGTTTTACTTATAGCAGAAACGGCTATGGTATCGGCCGTCCTGATGATTATTGACAACATGGAAACAGCCAGACTTATCCTCCGTCCTTGGCAGGAAGCCGATGCGGAGGCTCTTTTCAAATATGCCAGTGACCCGGCAGTAGGTCCTATTGCCGGCTGGCCGCCGCATGTCTCAGTTGAACACAGCTTAGAGATTATCCGCACGGTGTTCGCCGCCCCAGAGACCTACGCCGTGGTGCTGAAGGAGACCGGTGAGCCGGTGGGCAGCGCGGGCATCATGTTCGGGGACGGTATGCACAGCGCGGCCATGCAGGAGGGGGAGGCCGAGATCGGCTACTGGATAGGGGTGCCTTACTGGGGCCGTGGCCTGATCCCCGAGGCGGTGCGCTGCCTGATACGGAGATGTTTCACAGAACTGGGAGTCTCCGCCGTATGGTGCGGCTATTACGACGGGAACCGGCAGTCCCAAAGGGTCATGGAGAAATGCGGGCTGAAGTACCACCACACCGAGACCGGCAATGTCTCGCCGTTGGGAGACGTGCGTACGGAGCATTTCATGCGCCTTACATTAGAGGAATGGCAGGCATCGGCTCTGGCTGATAGACTCTGATATTTGCCTGAACTATATGGAATGCCGCATTTCAGTCAGTTGTTGTATCTTCTCCTCAATGAGCTTTTTGGGTAATCTGCTGTTGACCCCAAGTAGAAACTGCAATTTGGGAATTATCTCGTCAGGAAGTGCAATCCCTTCATTGACAAACAAATCTACTGTCCAAAGAAGCCCCGATACGATTACGCCTTCGTCGATAGCATGGTTCCGCAATTTCTTGTCGCCAGTCAGAAGCCTGTAATTGTGTTTTTTCGCGTAGTGCATAACAGTGCAGTCAACGAAGGACAGATTTGTGTTGTTTGAATAGCCCGAATGCAGCGATATGATCTCAGACATTTCATCCGGGGAAGTTTCCGCTACATATAGAACACCGTTCTGTATAAGTTCGTCTATCAGCGGATGTCTGTAGGGGGAGCGGTGGAGCTCGTCTATCACGAAATCCACCGTGTGGAACCTCACGCTGGACTTCTGTATATATTCCAGCAGGCCGGCGGTGTGCATATCTATCAAGATATTGGTGTCGTTTACAACAATCTCCCTCATGCCATGTTTATATGTCCGAGTACAGTGTCAATGGATTCGTTCAGCAGGTTTGCAGCTTTGGATACGCTGATGAGTTCGTCTGAGAGTGCTTTGTAGACGATGCGCTCATATCTGGTCGTATGTTCTTCCGGATATACAGACTCTCTGACTTTCTCTTTCAGTATGGCCGACTTGTTCAGTGAGATACAGAAACTGCGGTATCGGTTCTCGTTTATTATGCTCAACTGTTTAGCCTTGATCATAACGGCTTCTACGGATATCCCGTACAGCCGTTGGATGTCCTTTAATTCCACGAGCGATATGTCCTTTCTTCTTTCTCCTACAATCTGTTTCAGTACGGCAGAGGGCAACAGTACCTCATTTGCGAAGATATTGCACAACTTCTCTGTGTCAGTATTGTCCGCAAATGAAAGAATCAGGTGGGCAAGTTCATGGAAGATGGTCAGCCGTTTGCGCTCCGGGCTGTTGTTCTTGTTCAATACGATGACGGGTATCTCGTTATCGCAGATGCAACTGCCGTCAAACTTGCCATTGGTCTCGACTTCCATCTCTATGATTTTCACACCACGGTTCTCCAGTACATCGATTGGGTTGGGGATGCCGTCAGTCCCTAAGTCCAGCTGTTCCCGCAACCTGTTTGCCAGGGCTCTCGCATCATTCGCTGTAGAAATGGTTTCATCCCGGAAATCAATGTCGAAACGCTTGTAATCATTGGTGATGGACTCCACTTCCAAGTATTTCTCAACTTGTGCGGCAATAGCTTCTTTCAGTGCGTTTTCCTGTTTTACTCCTAAAGATGATTTCTTGCGGAACTCGAACTTGCCGGCATCTATCTGAAAAGTGAACGGACGGAAAAAATAGTCAACTTCCATGTCCAAGGCTTTTGACAAGGCAATGAGGACTGTGCTGGAAGGCAGCATCTTTCCTGCCTCATACTTCGCTATGGCATTGCTTGATACGATACAGCCCATCTGCTCACACAGTTCTCTTTGCGAAAGGCATTTGATTTTGCGGGCATTGGCAAGTCTCTTACCGAAAACATTTTCCATAATCCTCCTTTTGATATGGTGTTGCTTGTTATAGTGTGGTTTGCAAAAATACAAAATAATATCCAATATGCAAACCGGACTTGTCCCGTTCAAAACCGTTCAAGGATTTCGGACGGGGGTTCTATCTGCGTCATGATTCTCCAGGTCCTGCCGGCTTTTGCTGGCGGTGACGAGGTACACGCCGGTGAAAATCAGTACGACTGCGGCGGCTTTTATCAGGTTGAGGGACTCCATTCCGCAGCATATCGCCACAATGCAGGCGACGACGGGCTGGACATAGTTGTACATGCCGGCCACGGTCGGGCGCAGGTTTTTCTGTCCTATCACTATGAGCATGTAGCTGATGAAGGTCGCGCCTATCACGATGAACAGGATGCCGGCTATGGTCTGGGGTGTCAACTCGTTCCATCTGGTGGCCATCAGCTCGTCCGCCGAGAACGGGAGGATGCAGATGAAGGCGTAGGTGAACAGCCATTTCATCGTGGTGAAGAGTGAGTATTTTCGTACAAAATCCTTATAGTAAACAATGTAGAATGCGTAGCAGAACTGGGCGAACAGCACCAGGAGGTCGCCCCGGATGGCAGTGCCGCTGCCGGATGATGCCGCACTGCCGTTGGCGCTGCTGCCTAAGATGAGCATCAGGGCGCCTCCCGCCCCACAGGCGATGCCCGCCACTTTCTTGCCTGTGACCGGCTCTTTCAGGATGTAGGCAGCCAGCACCATGGCCCAGAGCGGCATGCTCGTGGTGATGATGGACGCATCGGTGGGGGAGCTCATGCTGACTCCCAGGATGAAGCAGCCCTGGTTGAGCACGATTGCGAACAGCGAGGCGAAAAACATTGTCACCATGTCCTTGGGACTGACGTGCTCGGGTTTCTGGAACAGGGAGGCGATCCAGAAAAGCAGCATCGCCCCTCCGACCCGCAGGTCCGTCATTACAAAAGGGCTTACCGCCCCTGAGGCCATAATCAGCTTGGATACAGGCGACATCAGTCCCCACATCGTATTTGCCCCCAGCATAGCGGCATGGCCCTTCAGATTGAACTTCATTTCCGTAAACTTCTTATCCGGTTTTCCGGCTGCAAAAGTAGGCGAATGGTACTAGCCTTTTACGGACTCAGGCTCTTGCTCAGGGATCGACCAGCCGCCGCCGAGGGCCTTGTAGAGGTCAATGATGGCCAGGAACTCGTCCCTGACTGAATTGCTGTAATCGATCTCGGCATCGAAGTAGCTTCGCTGTGCGTCAAGCACGTCCATGTAGTTGGTGTAGCCGTTCTGGTACTGGAAGAGAGCCAGCTCCACGTATTTGCGGGAAGCATCCTTTAGATTGCCCATCAGAGCCACTTTCTCGTGGGCCGAGCGGTATGATGTCACTGCGTCATTGACTTCCTTGAATACCTCCAGGACTTTCTCCTCGTATTGGTATTTTTCCTGATTGTAAGCTTCGATGGCAGCCTGATACCTGGCCTTGTTCTTCCCGAAGGCGAACAGGGGGGATGTAAGGTCTATGACCGGGTACCAGTAGGGGCCGGTGAAGAAACGGGTGAATGTGTTGTTCTCTACACCTGCGGTAAATGAGAGGGACAGCCGTGGGAATCGGTCAGCCCACGCAATACCTACATCGGCCATTGCGGATTTGAGGTCCTGCTCCGCGGCCATCAGGTCCGGTCTGCGCTGCAGCAGCTCGGAGGGAATCCCGACATGCATCAGGTCAGGGAATTTGTCGTGCGTATTGAGCAGTGACCGTTCCACAGAAGATGGAAATTCTCCGGCAAGCAACGATATCTCATGTTCTTTAAGTGCGATATCTCGCTCTAAGTCAGGGACTAGTGACGCTGTACTCGCGTATTCCACCTGAGCCTGCTGGTATGGGATCTCTGTGGTCAGACCTCCGTCGAAACGGAGTTTCGCCTGTCTGACACTTTCCCTTCTTGTGTCTAAGGTGCGCAGTACGATGTCAAGCTCGTTGTCCAGTGCGGTAAGTTCGAAATAAGCCGTGGCTACGGCGGCCACAAGTGTCATCTGCATGGCCCTCTGTGATTCGACTGAGGACAGGTATTCAGCGATAGCTCCACGGTTAGCCCAGCGGAGGCGGCCGAACAGATCCACTTCCCATGATACGGAGGCTTTCAGCCCGAACTCATTGTCCTTGACCGGAGCCTCATCGGTATATGTGTAGTTTTCCTGGTTGAGGTAGCCTCTGGCTCCGAACTTGGGGAACTGTTCCGCGCGGACGATTCTGTGCCGCCTTTCCAGCTCGCGGACACGGGCCGCTGCGGTAAGCATGTCCTTGTTGTTCTCCAATGTCTTCTCAATCAGATCCTTGAGGAGAGGGTCAGAGAATATCTCGGACCACTCCAGATCAGCCAGGCAGAGAGAGTCGGCCTCTTCACCCGGAACAATGGTCTGGGGTATGTCCACTTGCGGATCCTCGCATTTGCGGACAGCGGCACCACATCCCTGCAGCAGCACCGCTGCGGCAGCGAAAGCCAGAACCGCCGGTATGTATTTTACAGTATTTCTCATGCTTTGAGTTTCTTTTTCTTGGAGATACGTTCTTTGAGCCTGTATATCCAGACGAAGAAGAACGGTACGTACACTATTCCGAATGTGATTGCGGCAATCATTCCGAAGAATACGCCTACACCGATACCCTGGCGGCTGGCCGAACCGGGACCTGTGGCGAGAACGAGAGGCAGCATACCTAATATGAATGTCAGGGATGTCATCACGATGGGCCTGAAACGCAGCTCTGATGCTGCGATGGCAGCCTCCACTATGTCCTTACCCTTGGCAACCTCGTCCTTGGCGAACTCGACGATAAGAATTGCGTTCTTGGCCGCCAGACCGATGAGCATGACGAGACCTATCTGGAAATATACATTGTTTTCCATGCCGAATACAAGTATCGAAAGGAATGCGCCGACGCAAGCGATGGGCAGAGAGAGGATGACGGCAATCGGTACGGACCAGCTCTCATACTGGGCGGCAAGGAAAAGAAAGACGAACAGGAACGCCAGGGCCAGGACAAGTCCGGTCTGACCGCTCTGCTGCTTCTCCTGATAGGACAGTCCGCTCCATTCGATACCTACGTTGTCCGGCAGTTTCTCGCGTACTATTTCTTCCATGATGTCCATTGCCTGGCCGGAACTGTATCCGTGGGCGGCCTCACCGGTGATGTTGGCCGCGTAGAACATGTTGAATCTCTTGATAGTTCCGGGGCCTGTAGTGTATTCGGTGGTTCCTATGGATGTTACAGGTATCATGGCGCCTCCGTTGCCGCGCACGAAATACATGTTGAGATTGTCCCTCCACTGGCGGTATGGCTCCTCAGCCTGGATGTACACACGGTACACGCGGTTGAATAGATTGAAGTCATTGACATATACTGAGCCGGTGAACGCCTTCATCGTGGTGAAGAGATCTGATACCGAGACACCCAGAAGTTTCGCCCTGTCCCGGTCCACGTCATAGTACAGTTTGGGAATATCGCCCTGCATGGAACTGCTGACACGCGAGAGCTCTTTGCGCTGTGATGCATAGTAGACCAAAGTGTCGGAAGCCCTCTGCAGTTCTTCATAAGTCATGTCGCCGCGGGCTTCAAGAGACATCTCGAAGCCTCCTGAGGTACCCAGGCCCGGAATGACAGGCGGGGTGCTCAGATATACTTTGCTTTCCGGATATTTGGACATCTCATCCATCACTGTCTCCATGAATGCCGGCAGGTCTGGATTCTCGCGCTCTTCCCACGGTTTCATTATGACTGTCATCTGACTGCGGGACTGGTTGGTTCCGATACGGGGGCTGGAGCCGGTGACGTTGAGCACATAACGTACGTCAGGCTGCTCCAGGAGCCATGCCATAGCACGGTTGGTCACTTCTCTGGTTCTTTCGAGCGTGGCTCCTTCAGGCAGTTCAAGCTCAATGGTGAAATATCCCTGATCCTCCTGCGGAAGGAAGCTCTGCGGTACAATCTGAGCCATGGCCCAGATGCCTACGATCGCTATTCCGAATGCTGCGAACGAGCGTTTGGAGTGAGCCAGGAAGTTGCGTATGATCTTGGCGTAATAGGTCTCTCCTTTGGCCAGCCAGCGGTTGATGGCGCGGAAAATAAAGTTCTTGCGTTCTTCATCTCCTTCCTGCTTGGGCTTGAGGAATTGGGCGCACATCACGGGGCTCATGGTCAATGCCACTATAGTGGATATGATGACGGATACCGCAATGGTGATGGTAAACTGACGGTAGAGGGCGCCTGTGATGCCGGAGAGGAAACTTACCGGTATAAATACGGCACAGAGCACAAGCGACATGGCTATAAGCGCGCTGCCCAGTCCGTTCATGGCTTTCTTGGTGGCCTCGTATGGAGACAGTTTCTCCTCGTTCATGATGCGGTCCACGTTCTCGACCACCACTATGGCATCGTCCACGACAGTTCCTATGGCGAGTACAAGGCCGAGCAAGGTCAGGGTGTTGAGGGAGAAACCGAAGATGAGCATCACACCGAAAGTACCTATAAGGGATATAGGCACGGCAATGGCGGGAATAAGGGTGGCCCTCCAGCTCTGCAGGGAGAGGAATACCACCATGATGACCAGTATCAGGGCTTCGAACAGAGTCTTGTACACCTCGTGAATTGACTGTGAGATGTACTCGGTCATGTCGAAGGGTATCATGTAGGAGATACCTTCCGGGAAGTTGCGGCTGATCTCGTCCATGGCCTTCTTGACGGACTCGGAAACCTCCATGGCGTTCATGCCGGGAAGCATACGGATGTCCATCACAGCGGCATTGCCGCCGTTGATACCGCTCTCGGTGTTGTAGGACTGTGCCTCAAGCGATACGCGGGCCACATCGCGCAGACGGATGATGGAACCGTCCGGGTTGGCCCTGAGGACTATGTCCTCGAACTCACTCACAGTGGACAGACGGCCCTGAGCCACGATAGGCACGGTCACGTCCACTCCGTTCATGGGCTGCTGGCCTAGGACTCCGGCGGCGGACTCGCGGTTCTGCTCGCGCAGGGCTTTCTGGATGTCCTGCACTGTCAGTCCGAGACTGGCCAGCCTCTCGGGCTGCACCCATATCTGCATACCGTAGTAGCGGCTGCCGACATTGGACACGCGGCCTACGCCAGGGATACGGCGGAGCATGTCGAGTACGTTGAGGGTAGCGTAGTTACTCAGGTACACCTCGTCGAACTTGGGGTCGTTGGACAGCAGGGTGATAGTCATCAGCTTGTTGGAGGCCTGCTTGTCCACGGAGATACCGTTCTGGATTACCTCGGCCGGAAGTCGGGCCTCGGCCTGCTTCACTCTGTTCTGTATCTCCACGGCCGCCAGGTCGGGGTCGGTGTCTATGTCAAATGTGATTGTAACGGTAAAAGAACCGGTGTTGGTGCTCCTGGAGTCCATGTAGAGCATACCCGGGGTACCGTTGAGTTCCTGCTCGATGGGCGTGGCCACAGCCTGTGACACGGTCTCGGCATCTGCTCCCGGATAGGAGGCCGACACCTGTACTACGGGCGGCACAATCTCAGGATACTGGTCTATAGGCAGCAGGAACAGACCAATGAGTCCCACCAGCACTATGACGATGGATACGACCGTTGAGAATATCGGCCGGTCTATGAAGAAATCACTTTTCATTCTCTTTGGTCACTTTAGAGGTGGTATCTGCCGGTATTATGGCTGTGTTGTCAGGGGTAACCTTACTTTCTGCCGTGTCTGCTGTTCCGTCAGTACTGTCTGTTTCCAGTGAATAGCGTCCCTCGCTGTCAGGCACTGTAGGCACCGGCTCGGGCTTTACAATGACCGGGGCTACTTTGATGCCGTGGCTGAGTTTGTGGAAGCCTTCGACTATAATCATCTCGTCCGGACCCAGTCCGCGTTCCACCACTACGTTGTTGCCGATTTCAGGTCCCAGCTCTATGAATCTCTTTTCCACGACACTGTCCCTTCTGCAGGCGAAGACGTATGCTCCTCCTTTCTCGATTACCAGAGCCTTGGTGGGAACAATGATTGCATCCTCACGTACGTCGAGCAGCAGACGCACTTTGGTCATCTGTCCCGGCAGAAGGATGTGGTCAGGGTTGGCCATCTCGGCGCGTACCGAGAATGTTCCGGTATTGGGATCCACCTGGGGGTCAGCGAAGTCCAAAAAGCCCTTCATAGGATATTCCGAGTTGTCCGCTAGGGTTATGGTTACGTAAGGGTTCCAGTTTCTGGCCGTGTCCTGCTGGCCGAGATTGACATTGCGCTCGCGGCTTTTGAGGTAGTCCAGACTGGTCATGCTGAAGTTCACCTGTACGGTGTCACTTTTTACCATCGTGGCCAGCAGGGACTTTCCTCCAGGGCCGACCAGGGTGCCGAGGTCGACATTTCTCTCGCTGATAAATCCGGAGATGGGAGAGCGAACAGTTGTATAGCCGAGGGCGATTTCAGCCTGGGTCAGGTCTGCCTCACTCATTACCACTTCTGCTTTGGCGCTCTCATAGGAGGCTATTGCGTTGTCCAGGTCCAGACGGCTGGCCGCATTCTGCTCGAACAGCGGGCGGATACGCTCCAGGTCTCTCTCTGCTTTCAGCTCCAGCGCCTTGTTCTTGTTGAGCTGGGCCTTTGCTTTCTCGACATTGGCTTTGTACGGTTTTGGGTCGATGATGAACAGCACCTGGTCCTTCTTTATGTATGTGCCTTCCTCGAAAAGCATTTCTTCCAGATAGCCTTCGACACGGGCACGTATCTCCACGAACTGCTGTGCGCTGATCTTGCCGGCATACTCGCCGTAGATTTCCACGTCATCGATGACCACCGGCTGCGCCTCCACTATAGGGTAGTCGGGCTTGGGCGGCTCCGGCCATGTTAGTATGATCCATGCGGCAGCGCCGGCGACGATAACGCCGAGCACTACAAACCACGCCCATTTGGGCCATTTGCGGATTTTCTTGATCCTGGAGGCCGCAATATGGCCTGCCCTGGAAATCTTCTCTGTAGGTATATTGATCTGCATAACGGGTGCAAAGATAGGCTAAACTGCCCTAGCCATGCAAAAATTATACCTTTTTCTTAGAAACTGCCGGTTAAGTCAATGCGCATCCTGCGGCGAACAATATGGCGAGCAGGAGAAAATTGCGGGAGGTCTTGCCCAGAAAAGGGTTGAGGGCGGCTCCGTCCGTAGTGCTGATCTGCCTGGATGTGTACAGGTGCAGGGCGGCGTACAGCAGCAAGGGAGCGGCGTGCCATGCCGGTTTGGAAAGGGTGATGGCGGCTCCTGCAAGAAGTGTGGCGGTCAGGCCGAGCAGACAGTACAGCATGACGGGCCAGCGTCCGCCGAGACGCACGGCGATGGTTCTCTTGCCATGAGCGGCGTCTTCGGCCCGGTCACGGTAGTTGTTGACCATCAGCAGGCAGTCCACGGCCAGTCCGCACCCCAGTCCGGCAAGGGTGGTCTCCAGTTTCCATGTTCCGGTCTGGAGATAGAACGTGAATCCGACCGGAACAATCCCGAAGAACACCAGCACCAGCAGGTCGCCCAGTCCAAGTCTGGAGAATTTCGTAGTGTAAAGAAAGCAGAACAGCACGCACAACGCGCCTACAGTCAGCATCCACGGTCCCCCGGTCCATATCAGGGGGGCTCCGGCTGCACAGGCCAGCAGGGTGGTGACGATGATGCCGGCCCTCATGGCCCGTGGCGTTATCCATCCCTGGGCGCAGGCCCGTTTCGGCCCCAGGCGCCGTTCCGTGTCCCCGCCTTTGCGGAAATCGAAATAATCGTTGACGAAGTTCGCGTCTATCTGCATTATCCACGCGAATAGCATACACAGCGCGAATGAAAGCCAGTCAAACCGGCCTGCCGCTGCCACCGCCATCTCAGCCGCAGCCGTTTCTGCTTCCGGATTTACGTACAGCCACATCCAGGCGCAGGCCCCGCCCATTATGACGGGCGTGGCGGCCCCGGCCAGTGTCTTCGGCCTGGCCGCCAGCACCCACGCCCGGATGGAATTTACTCTTACTGGACTGCTCATCAGATGGTGATGAGGTCGTACTGACGGGTGCCGATGCCTATTTTCTCAGCATGCTCGAGACCGAACTGCCAGTTGGTGTCCGGGTGGAGGATGTGGAACTTGTCCTCTCCGCAGAGATGCTCATGGGGATGATTCTTCTCCAGTTTGCTGCCTGGCAGGGCAGGAGCGGCCATCACCATGTCTGCGCAGGCCTGGTCAAGAGCCACGGGGTCGAATGACGCGGCTATGCCGAGGTCCGGTACGATGGCGGCGTCGTTGTGGTTCCAGCAGTCGCATTCGGGCGATACGTTGACGATGAAGTTGACGTAGAAGCAGGGACGGCCGGCAATGATGGCCTTTGTGTATTCGGCGATCTTGCCGTTTAGGGTCTCGGAAGTGTCCCAGTCCTTCAATACCGCTGATTCGTATTGGCACAGTGCGACGCACTGACCGCAGCCTACGCATTTGCTGTAGTCGATGACTGCGGCGACATTTTTTCCGGCATGATTGGCGGTTTCTGTCTTCTCGATGTGGATGGCATCATGGGCACAGTGCTTCACGCAGATACCGCAGCAGCGGCAGTTCTCCACCTTGACCACCGGCTTGGATGAGGAGTGCAGTTCCAGCTTGCCGGCCACGCTGGCGCAGCCCATGCCCATGTTTTTCAACGCGCCTCCGAAACCTGTCTGCTCGTGTCCCTTGAAGTGTGACAATGCTATAAGTACATCGGAGTCAGCGATAGCCGCGCCTATTTTGGCTGTTTTACAGTATGTCCCTCCCTCAACCGGAAGCTCGCGGCATTCGGTACCTTTGAGCCCGTCAGCGATGATAACGTCGCATCCCGCGCTGATACGGTTGAATCCGTTGCGCATCGCGCTGTCGAGATGATCTACTGCGTTGGAGCGTCCGCCTGAATACAGGGTGTTGGCGTCAGTCAGAAATGGCTTGCCGCCCAAGGAACGTACAAGCTCGGCCATGCCGGCGGCGTAGTTGGGTCTCAGGAATGCCAGGTTGCCAGGTTCGCCGAAGTGCATCTTGATGGCTGTAAACTTGTCCTTGAAATCAATCTTCTCTATCCCGGCTGCCTTCGCCACTGCTTTCATTTTCTCCACTAGCGGAAGCTTTGTGGAGGTATGCAGGTCTGTGAAGTAAACTTTTGCTTTTTCCATAATGTGTATGTTTAATGTTTCGAAACAGATTCTGTCTGAAGGGATTCCTTGCGGATCTTGTTGATGACCATTACGTCATTCTTGTGTATTACAGTGTTGCCGCGCGGGATAATTGCGCGGTTGCCGCGTTTTATGAGTACGATCAGCTCGTTGCTGTCCGGAGAATATTGGAATACTTTCTTGCCAATCCATTCGCAGCCTCTTTCTATGCGCCGTTCGGAGAGCTGCATGATGTTCTCATCATCGAAGTCTCTTGCGCTCATGATAACCTTGTCTCCTGTCAGGATTTTGGTCCTTCCACTGGGTATGATAGCCTTTCCGTTGCGTATTATGGCGGCGACGATAGTGTCATGCGGTATGGGCAGGTCCTTGATTACCTTGCCGTTCCATGCGTCCTTATCGGTGATGTCCATCTGGACGAAACTTACGTCCATGTTGTCAGAGTAGTCGGTGAAGGTCTTGAGGATATCCTCCTCGCTGGAAGTCATCTTCAGTCTGCGGGCTACGGCCGGGATGAGCGAGCCCTGCAGGGATATGGACAGCAGGACTATCATCAGCACTATGTTGAACAGGTCGTGCTGGTTGCCGGTGAGCTTCTGCGCCGCGGGCATGGCCATGATGGCGAATACGACCGAGGCCGCACCCCTGAGTCCTACGAAGGACACCAGCACCTGCTGCCGCCAGCGGCTCTTGAAGGGGGCCATGATGGCAAATACCGACAGGGGTCTGGCGACAATGGTCATGAACAGGGCTATGAGTATGGCCGGTACGGCGATCGACGGGAGCTGCGAGGGGAACGACAGCAGACCCAGCAGGAAAAAGATGATGATCTGCATCAGGTTGGTCAGGCCGTCGAAGAACGGTACCAGGGACTTCTTGCCTCGGATGTTGGCATTGCCCAGGACGATGCCGACGATATAGGCGCTCAGATAGCCGTTGCCGCCGACCAGGTTGGGTATGGCATAGGAAAATATGGCTACGGCCAGGATGAACAGGGTGTCGAATCCGGCTGTGGACGAGCGGAAATGCTTCATCAGCCATACGGTAGCCACGGCAATCACTGCACCTATGGCCGCTCCGTAGGCTATCTGGGCAAATATCATGTAGGCTATCCTGCCTCCGGATGTGGTGCCCTCGATTACGGCCATCATGATGACGGTCAGCATGTAGGAGCAGGGGTCGTTGCTTCCGCTCTCAATCTCCAGCAAGGATGCGGTGTTGTATTTCAGGCCCAGCTTGCGGGAACGCAGTATGGAGAAGACCGAGGCCGCGTCGGTGGAGCTGAGCACCGCTCCGATCAGGAAACCGAAGGCCGCCGGCATTTTCAGTACGTAGTGGCAGAACAGTCCGGTAAGACCCGCTGTCATGGCCACTCCGAGGGTAGAGAGGATGCCGGCCTTGACCACTACCGGCCGTGCCTCTTTCCACCGGGTACCGAAACCGCCGTAGAACATGATGAAGATCAGTGCCACGGAGCAGATGGTCTCAGTGACATCGAAATTGTCAAAGGCGATCTTGACCACCCCGTCCGAGCCGAAGGCCATGCCCAGCAGAATGAACGCCAGCAGCATCGGGATTCCGATCTTGTTGGAGACGTTGTTGAGTATCACGCACAGGACGATGACTATTGCGGCTACCAGCAGGAAGAGAGTTACGGCCATAGAAAAAATATTGCGGTTCAACACTGAGTATCGAACCGCAAATTTACTAAATTTTTCCGAGTTGCTAATGCTTGTGGTACGTGGTGCCTATCTTCCTGGTGACTGATTCGGAAAGTGCAAACTCCCTCCCGCATTTGCGGCACCTCAGATAATTTTTGAAGGAGCGGGTCTTGTAGTGATCTGTCTTGATCTTCTCTCTGTCCACTTCTCTGTCGCCTATCTTTGTCACTTTGGACGTAGTAGTGTCGGTATAGGATGTACCGGTGTGTCGGGAGTCTGTGATAACAAGTGCGTTCATGCGTCCGCAGGCATGGCATCGGTTGTACCTGATGAAGCCTGCCATCTTTACGAAGATGTAGCAGTTGGCGACAAACAGCACTATTAGGAACCAAAGCTTGCCCATATCTCCTACGCTGTTGCCGCCTATGAAGGGGCCGAAAGCGACGAAAAGCACTTCCGTGGATACGAAGACCATGCACAAGGCCAGCAACTGGAAGAAGATGTTGGGTACCAGCGGGATGTACAGCAGGGGGTAGAGCAGCATCGGGACGAACAGCAACAGGTCTATGACAGTGTAGATCAGCAGTCCCAGCAGGAGTACCAGGATGATGATTTTGAGGATTACAGATATAAAGCGGGGCTTGATGTTGTCAATATTGATGCTCTTTGCTATGTCTTTCTGGGACTCGGCATAAGTCTTGGCCACGGGTTTGTGCCAACTTAGATCCCGTATCACCGGCAGACCCATAAGTGCTTCGGTAAAAGGCAGTATCCTGAGAGCAACGGTGTAAGGCTTTGTCTTTACGGTGCCTGTCTCCACGCTTTCCAGCACACCGTCGGCGAATACGGCCCTGACACCTACATATACGCTGTCGGCCTCATCGCTGAACACTGCGTACTCGTAATCGGCTATGAGTCTGCCTCCCTCATTCTTTATGCTCTCAGCGTAAAGAGGGTGGCCCTCGATTTCATCCATAGGCTTGCCGGCCTGGAATGTCTCCATGAATTTCGTAAAGGCGATGTGGTATGTGTTCCGATGCTTGTCCGGCAGTCCGAGGGCTCCGGCATTGAAGATGATCCGGCCCGGGTAATTGGTCTCTCCGACAGTCCCGTCATCTGTGCGGACCTTGTAGTGGAACTCATCCACCTTTTCCAGCAGCGTGACCTCTGTGCCTTTTTTGTACATGGTCTCGCCCAGTTTCTCGTCATCCAGGAGAAAATATCTGTCTCCAAGCAGAGATACGGGGACGGCGCCGCGGTTGCCGTGGATATCCTCCGCCCAAAGTTCATCCTCACCGATGGTAGCGTATATCTTGAGTGCCGAACCGGCAGGGATATGTGCGATGATGCGGTCGTCTCCGCCTATGACCCCGCGCATCTCGACAGCCTTGTCAGTGGTTATCTCTGAGGCCGGCGAAAGTTTCTTGTCGCCCTTGGGAACAAATACAAAGAAAGCGAGAACCGCGACAACTACTATGGTAAGATATCCAAGCGGCTTGAATTCCAAGTCATACGGTTCTTCAATCAAAAAGTCCAGATTCTGTTTCAAAAAGCTCATGACTATGTAGATTAAGTGGTTAATGCTGCAAATATAGCGATAATTATTGAGATTCCTGACATTTGGCCGGTGCCGTGCTGCCAAATTACAAAAAAAGTGCGCCAAGATATGTTGACGCACTTCCTTGTATGTTTGTTCCGTAAGATTATTCGGCGGCGGGAGTCTCTGCTGCGGGAGCTGCGGTCTCCTCAGCTGTCTCGGTGCCGTCTCCGACAACCTCCACCTTGAAGTCAGCCTTGATGTCCTTGTAGAACTTCACGCTTGCATCGTAGATACCGGCCTCTTTGATGTTGTCCATACCGGCGATGGTGACATTGCGGCGGTCAACCTCCACTCCGAGAGCTGCGATGGCCTCGGCGATCTGGATGTTGCCCACAGAGCCGAAGATCTTGCCCTTGGAGCTCATCTTGGCTGCTACCTTGACGGTAATGCCGTTGATCTTGGCTGCGAGAGCGCTGGCCTCCTCACGTATCTTGGCCTCCTTGTGAGCTCTCTGGCGGATATTCTCGGCGAGCACCTTCTTTGCGGACTCGGTAGCGAGAGTGGCCATGCCCTGAGGTATGAGGTAGTTGACAGCGTAGCCGTTTCTTACCTTTACGATATCGTCTTTATGCCCGAGATTGGGCACGTCCTGTTTCAGAATGATTTCCATACACTGTCCTCCTTATTTCAATAAGTCTGTTACGTAAGGGAGCAGGGCGAGATGCCTTGCACGTTTAACTGCCTGAGCGACCTTGCGCTGGAACTTCAGGGAAGTACCGGTGAGACGGCGGGGAAGTATCTTGCCCTGCTCGTTGAGGAACCTCTTGAGGAACTCAGCGTCCTTGTAGTCCACGTATTTGATGTGTGCCTTTTTGAAGCGGCAGTATTTTTTCTTCTTCACCTCTACTGTAGGAGGGTTGAGATATCTGATTTCATTGTTTACGGCCATGGCTTATTCCTCCTTTGCTGTGTTAGCTGTTGCTGATTCTTTCCTGTTGGCGCGTCTGCGCTCAGAGTAAGCGATAGAGTCCTTGTCCATCGCGAATGTAAGGAAACGGATGATGCGCTCATCACGGCGGTACTGTGTCTCAAGTTTCTCGATGAACTGAGAGTCAGCCCTGAACTCAAACAGGTGGTAGAACCCTGTTGTCTTCTTCTGGATGGGGTAGGCCAGTTTCTTAAGGCCCCAGTCCTCATCGTTCACAATCTCGCCACCCTCAGAGGTGATGAAACTGCGATACTTTTCTACCGCTTCCTTTATCTGTTCCTCAGATAAAACGGGAGTTGCAATGAAAACGGTTTCGTACTGTTTTAACATCTTGATTGTTATTAAATTAATATTAAATAAACCCTCTCCTTTTCCGGGAAAGGGCTGCAAATATACTAATAATCATCAAAATACCAAAATAAACTGCACCTCGTGTGCAGTATTCCTGAAATTTGAACCGGGTGTGCAGTCTGAAAAAATCATAGTTGATATTCAGTGTATTACAAAACTGAGTGCACATTTGCCCGGTTTTAAAATGCCCAAATGTGCAACCCGAAATGTAACTTATTGATAATCAGACACGGTTTGATAAGAACTGCACACGCTCTACAAAATTCCGTCAACAGCATTAAAATAAAGGAGGGTGTCCGCCCTCAGGAGAACACCCTCGCATAAATCATCGCATAAAGCACTTATTTCACCGGTATGTTCTTCAGGACTTCCTTGATGAAGTTCCAGAACTTCTCCACGGTGGGGATGAGCAGGCGCTCGTCGGGAGAGTGGGGGGACATCAGGGTCGGGCCGCAGGAGATCATGTCCCAGTGCGGGTAGTTGGTGGACAGGATGCCGCACTCCAGGCCGGCGTGGATGGCTTTCACCTCGGGCTCTTTTCCGTAAAGGGCCTTGTAGGTCTCCTTCATGGTCCTGAGGATGTCGGACTCCATGTTGGGCTGCCAGCCGGAATAGCCTCCGGAGAACCTGACCTTGGCGCCTCCGAGCTCAAGCGCGCTCTGGATGGCGTCGCGCAGGGCGTACTTGGCCGAGTCGCTGGAGCCTCTCATGAGGGTCTTGACGCCTACCTTCTTGTCCTCGGTCTTGACGATGGCCAGGTTGTTGGATGTCTCCACGAGGCCGGGCATGGCCAGGCTCATGCGGTCCACGTTGCAGGGGCAGGCCAGCAGGGCCTTTACTATGTTCAGAGCCGTGTCGGAGGGGATTATCTTTTTGTAACCCTTTGTCTTCTCGACGATGACTTCCAGGCCCGGGTCGATGGGAGCGTACTCGTGCCTGATGTCTGCCGCTGCTGCCTCTACGGCTTTGAGGGCCTTGGCGGCCTTCTTCTCAGGCAGGGCGATTACGGCCTCGGCCTCGCGGGGAATGGCGTTGCGCATGTTGCCGCCGTCGATTGAGACGAGCTCTCCCTTGAAGTCCCGCAGCAGGGGCAGTAGGATACGGGCCATCAGCTTGTTGGAGTTGGCGCGGCCCTCGTTGATCTCCATGCCGGAGTGGCCTCCGCGCAGTCCCTTTATGGTGATGCGGAACAGCTCCATGTCCTTGCTGATGCCTTCGGGCTTGAAGCGGAACTCCGCGTCGGTGTCCAGACCTCCGGCGCAGCCGACATACAGCTCGCCCTCTGTCTCAGAGTCGAGGTTGATGAGGATGTCTCCTTCGAGTATGCCGCCTTTCAGGGCCTGTGCTCCTGTCATGCCGGTCTCCTCGTCGATGGTGAAGAGGGCCTCTACAGGTCCGTGTACCAAGTCTTTGGACTCAAGTACAGCCATGGCCACAGCGCATCCTAATCCGTTGTCGGCTCCGAGGGTGGTTCCTTTGGCCTTTACCCATTCACCGTCGATATAGGTCTCCACGGGGTCGTTCTCCCAGTCATGCTGGACATCGTTGTTGTTCTGGGGCACCATGTCGAGGTGGCCCTGGAGGATGACGCCCTTGCGGTTCTCCATGCCGGGAGTCGCAGGCTTGCGGATGATGATGTTGCCCACCTCGTCGCGGATGGTCTCCAGTCCGAGGCTTTTGCCGAAATTCTCCATGAAGTCCACGGCCCTCCACTCTTTTTTAGAGGGACGCGGAATCTGTGTCAGCGCATAGAAGTTCTTCCATACGCATTTGGGATCCAAATTGTCAATAGTCATACAGTTGATATTTAATAAATTGTTAGTGTCAGCAAAATTACTCACCGATATTTGCAACAGGATTGCATAGTGATGCCGCTCCGGCTATTTAAGCAGTATGCCGGCGGGGAATGTGAGTTCCTGGCCTTTCTGATAGACCGGTATGCGGCTTTGCAGGACGAGCTCCTGTCCGTCCGTTATCTTTACGGTGCATATGGCCGGAATCCTGTAATGTATCACTTCTTTCTCCAATGTCCCATAGTATCCGTTTCTGCGGCTGTTCTGAGTAGTCTCGGGCAGAATGAGTTCCGTTTCGGGCTGTTCCGCCTCAGGCGCAATCTCTATGACGACGGGTCTTCCGGATATGTCATCAGAGGGCAGAAGCCCCTGGGTGTCGGACAGTCTGAAGGCTATGACCATCTCCTCGGTGCTGCTGCTGTCAGGCACTACGTCAAAATCCATGGTCTGAACTGAGCAGGAGGTCGAGCCGGTGAACAGCCTTAGCAGGCTTTCCTCGATGCGGGCGGTTTCCTCTATCGCTGCCCGCAGTGCGTCACCGCTGAAGGTGGCGTCAGTGTTGCCTGTGATGATATTGATGCGGTTCTGTCTGAGGCTAAGAATCATGGATGCGGCCTCCTGGGCCTTCTTCTCAGGGCTTTTCTCCACGACCTGGCTCTGTTTGTAGGCTACGCGCTCAAACTCACCGTTATCATTGCGCTCGGTCCTATAGAGGACGGTCTCGGCAGATGTCAGATTACCGGTGGCTTTGGAGGCCAGCATGTCGCTGTCTCCGGATACCATGGAGGGGAATCTCCAGATGCTTCCGTTGACATTGTCGTCATTGGAGAGTACGACGAGTCCCTGTGATGTCATCTGCAGGAACGGCATGGGCGATGCCTTTTTGCCGACTCCTCCCAGATTGAGCACATAACTGCGGCTTCTGTCGGCTTCCAGGCAGGGGGTGAGCCTGACGTTGCTGAGGGTATAGGTCACGCTTTCCTCCAGAGGGACGTCGATGCCGAGATATTTTTTCGCGTATCCGGCATAGGGCCCGGGCGTATAACTGCTGCGGACCGCCTCAACGGTGAGATGAATGGTTGTGGACGGAAGGGAGTAGACGACTGTCTGTCCGAAGAGATTGACTGCGGACAATACGGATGCAGTCAGGATGGTCAGTATTTTCAGCTTCATACGGTGAATAACTTTGTCTGTAAAAAACAAAGTTATCTTTTTTCATCCAAAAAGCCAAAAATAGTGAAAAGATAATTTACTTATATGTCTTGCAGCATAATAGGAACTCATCGACGGTCTTCCTACTTGCCGGCTCTTGAGTGCAGCGTATGTAGTAGGTAAACATGGGTGTGGAGGAGCCGTTGACCGTCAGGGTTGCGAAGACGGAACTGTCTGAATTTTTCCAGGGAATATCGGTGATGACTATGTCGACTTCCCTGTCGTTGAACATCGTGGTTGCTTCTTCCATGCTCCTTTCCAGAATGCTGATGTCGGTCTCAGGGTAGATTTTGGAATAGTATTCCACCAGCGGCTTGAGCATGTATCTGGCAGCTTCAGGTACAACGGCAATAGAGAGATGCTTTCTCTCATCTCTTTTTATCGGAACAAGCTCCCTGTCGGCACAGCGGTATAGATTGAGTATTTTCTCGGCATACTCAAATAATATGCGGCCTTTGGATGTCAGCACCGTTTCCTTTCTGCTTCTGTTGAACAGTGTATCTCCTACCGCACCTTCCAGTTCGGATATATGGTTGCTGACGGCCGGCTGTGTTATTCCCAGATCCTTCGCAGCGGCCGTAAAACTTCCCTTGAGTGCGACAGTATAAAATACTTTCAGTCTATAATCGCAAATCATGCTTGCATTATCATTTTAATAAAAATCAGGGGGAACAATTCGGGGACAAAACTGTTACAAATCTACAAAAATTTTATTAAAATGAAACAAAATACTACAGTCTGCCTATTGATTTTAAATATTTTGTACACGATAGTTTATAGTCTGCAACAGCTGAGATATAGTCACAGCTGCACTTGTTCCACTGAGACTGGGCCTCCAGAACGTTGACAATAGTCTCCATCCCCAGTTCGTACTGGTCCCGGCATACTTTCAGATTGTTCTCAGCGCTTTTCAGTGAGCTCTCCGCGAGACGCACCTGCAGGGCAGCTTCTGATACGGCATAGCTGTTTTTGGCTTTTTCCAGCTCCATCATGCCGCTCAGTCGCTCCAGCTCATTCTGAGCCATCTCGTATTCTTTTTTCGCAGACTTTATCTTCAGATATCCCTCGCCCCATGCGAAGATGGGCACTTTAAGAGTGGCCATGACCGTGAACCCGGCCTGGTTGAGTAATGTCTCATCCATGAGTTTCAACCCGTAAGAGTATCCGTAGCTGGCCATTACACCCAGTTGGGGCAGGAAGTCCGACCTGACGAAATCCACATTGCGCCTTTTCAATTCGGCCTGTCCGGCCAGCAGTCTGTAATCGGTCCTGTTCTCGATGGAGTCACATCCCATGGCTATGCTTTCGGGAATGACAGCCGTACTGTCCAGTGTGAATCCGCTCTGGTCCACTTCTATCTCTGTAGTCAGGGGCAGACCCAGGATGTGGCACAGGTTCATCATGGAGAGCCGTTTGCCGTTGCGGGCCTTGGCCACCGCCAGGGCGGCGTTGTTGCGCTGAACCTCCACCTTGACCAGGTCCGTGGAGGTGGCCATACCCACGTCTATGGCGTCCTCTACGAATCTGTATACTTCCGTGACCGTGCTGTCAAAACTCTCTGCCGCTTCCAGCAGTCTGCATGTCTTAACGTACATCCAGTACGCCTCGTCCACGGATACAGTTACCTCCTCGGCTTTGAGCTCGGAGTTGAGCCGGGCCATTTCGGAGCCGAGAGCGGCCATGCGGTAGCCGGATATGATCTTCCCGCCCATGAACACCGGCTGCGATACCGACACGCCGGCTGTGAAAGTGTTGGCCAGATCGACGGACAGGGTCATCGGAGGGATGACGGCGTACTGGTTGAATATCGGAATGCCGTTGTTGTAGACAATATTGCCGGCTGCGTCCTTCATCAGGTCTGGTACGAGGTTGCCGTAGACGTTCTTGTAAATGGGCAGGGCGCCTCCGCTGAAGTCATAGTCGAAACTGTCGGAAGTCCATAGGTATAGCCCATAGCCTGAAAACTTGGGCAGGAAGTTGGTGATGACGGCCTTGCGGTCCAGTTCGGTCTTCTCTTCCGTCAGCTGTGCGTTGCGCAGTATGGCGCTGCTGTCCAGGGCTATGGCTCTGCACTGTTCCAGCGTGAGGAAACGTTTCTGCGGCTGGGCCAGGGTAGTGACGGTAGTCAGCAGGAGTAGGACGGCTGTGACAATGCCTGTGTGTATCAATGAGTCTCTCATGGTCATGCTTTTTTAATCTTGAAAAACAATGAGTAGAGTACCGGCAGGAAGACCAGGGTAATCAAGGTGCCTACGGTCAGTCCGCCCATGATGGTCACGGCGAGTGAGCCGAACAGGGGGTCGGTGACCAGAGGCGCCATGCCCAGTACAGTGGTCATCGATGCCATCATCACGGGCCTCAGACGGGAGAGGGTAGAGTCCACCACGGCCTTGTAAGGCTCCACGCCTAGATTCAGCTGTCTGTCTATCTCGTCTATGAGGACAATGCCGTTCTTGATCATCATGCCGATGATGCCCAGACAGCCGACCATGGCCACGAAGCCGAAACTCATGCCGGCGGCCAGCATCCCGAATACGATGCCTATTGCCACCAATGGCAGGCAGCAGACTATGATGAGCGGCTTCTTGATGTCCTTGAACAGGGCAATCATGATCAGCAGCATGACTACTATGGCGTGAGGGAAATACTTGAACAGATATTGGGTAGATTGCCGGCTAGCATCGTATTCACCGAGCCATGTGAGCGTATAGCCGTCCGGCAGCACTATAGCCTCGATACGGTCCTTGATTGCGTCCCTGGCCTGGGCGGCCGTGTATCCGGCCGTGTTGTTGCACTGGGCCTTGATGGCTCTCTGTCCGTTGTAATGGCATATCTTGGGCTCGTTCCATTCGATGCTTGTTCCCGATGTGATGGTGTTCAGAGGTATGGGACCGGTCAGCTTCTCTATGATGTCCTCCTTACCGGTTGTTCCGGTAATTACTCCTTGGACGGTCTCCATATTTGCAACGGAGGATATGGATGGCAGCAGACCCCATACCGGAGCGTTGCGGATATTGTCCACAGGCTTTCCGTCCATACCTGTACTGCGGATGTAGATACTCAGTCTCTCGGCTCCTTCGTTGAGGGTGCCGCAGGGTATGCCCTCGGCAGCGGCCATCACTGAGATACCGGCCGCGCTGCGGGACACTCCGGCCTGACGGGCCGCCGCCTGGTCGTAGTCCACTTTGACAGCAGGCACCATGGGGGACCAGTCATCGGTCACCAGCCAGGTGGCGTCGCTTTCCTCCATTATGGCCTTGGCCTGTGCGCAGAGATCCTTCAGAACAGCCGGATCAGGCCCCTGAAACATAGCCTCAATCGGGTAAGGACGGTACATCAGGTTGTACTGCTTGACTCTTACATACGCTTCCGGGTAGGCGTTCATAATCTCTTTCTGTATTCTCGGTATGCTCTCCACCATCCTGTCATAGTCCTTGTAGTCTATAATCAGCTCTCCGTAGCTCAGCGACGGGTCTGCTATGGCTCTCACGAGACAGTACCTGCCTGGTGAGCCGCCGAGCGAAGTGACGACGTGATCTACATTGTCGTCCTGACGGATGTATGCCTCGATTCCCTCCAGGTCGCTCTCAACCTTTCCCGGAGCCGTTCCTTCAGGCATCCGGTATTCTATATAAAGCTGGTTGTAGGCCATGTCGGGGAAAAACATCTGGGGAATATACCGGTAGCACCATACACTGCCGAGTACCAGGATGACGGCTATGCCTACGGCGATGAGGCGGTGGGAGAGCACGTGGTCCAGAACACGGCGGAACCAGCGGTATATCTTGGAGTCAAACGGGTCTCTGTCCTTATTGGCGGTGCCGCTTCCCTTTGGATAGCGCAGGGTCAGGTTGCAGTGGACAGGAACATGGGTCAGGGCCAGAACCCAGCTCAGCAGCAGGGAGACGGCCAGGACTATGAAGAGATCCCGTACGTATGTTCCGGCCATATCAGGGGACATGAATATGGGGAAGAATGCCAGTATGGCAATGACCGTAGCTCCTAACAGCGGCATCGCTGTCTTCTTACAGATGTTGGTCAGGCACTGAGGCTTGGGTACTCCGCGTTTCATGTCCACGAGGATACCGTCCACTATGACTATGGCGTTGTCCACCAGGATGCCCATGGCCACGATGAAGGAACCGAGGGAAACCCTTTGGAGGGTGCCGTCCATCATGTCGAGGATGAAGAACGAGCCGAAGACTATCACCACCAGGCTGGTGGCTATGATAACTCCGCTGCGGAATCCCATGGTGAACATCAGTAGAAGTATGACGATGACTATGGACTCTATCAGATTGACGATGAACGTGTTGATGGAGTTGCTCACTATCTCCGGCTGAAAAAACACCTTGTGGAATTCTATGCCGGCGGGGATGGATTCGGCTTTGATTTCCTCCAGTCTCTGCTCCACGTCCTTGCCGATCTTGATGATGTCGGTGCCGGACTCGGCGGAGATAAGCAGGCCGATGGCCGGCTGTCCGTCGTATTTCATCGAGTTGCGGACAGGAGTCTGATAGCCGTAGGAGATGTCGGCCACATCGGAGAGTTTGAGCTGGTCGTCCTCGTGGCCTTGTATGATAAGATTGCGGATGTCGTCGATGCTTTCGTAGGCATCTCCCATCTCTATCTTCATTCTCCGGTCAGGAGTGTCGAAATAACCTGAGTAGATAACGGAGTTCTGTGAGTTGAGTGTGGCCAGCAGCTCGGTGGGATGTACACCCAGATTGGCCATACGGTCGGCCTTCATGTCGATGTTCACGCAACGGGTGCGCTTTCCGTAGGTCATGGCTTTTGCCACTCCGTCTATATTGCTGACCTCTCGGCATATCATGTCAGCATACCGGCCGGCCTCATCGTAACCGTAGCCGTCGAACGTGAGCGCGTAGAACATCCCGTACACATCCCCGTAGTCATCCAGGACCATGACCTGTGCCGATGCCGGCAGAGTGGCCTTTGCGTCATTGATCTTACGGCGGAGCATATCCCATTCCTGCTGGGTAGCCCCGTCCGGAGTAGTGGTCTTGAGCGTGACAGTGATGATGGCCATGTCGTCGAATGACTGGGATGTTACCGAGCCTACCTCATTCATCTTGCGGATGGTCTCCTCCAGCGGCCGGGTGACCTCCAGTTCCGTCTCGTATGCCGTCGCACCGGGATATACAGCTGCCACTACGGCGACCTTGACCTTGATCTCAGGGTCCTCGAGCTTGCTCATACTGTTGTAGGCGAAGGCTCCGCCCACGACGAGGCAGATGAGCACGGCTACAATCAGAATCTTGTTCTTCAGAGCGTATTCTGCAATATTCATAGCTGACTGAAATTACAGAAGGTTACCGATATTGGTGGCTGATGCCCCAGGCAGGATCCGGACCTGTTCCCCTTCTTTAAGAGAGTGGACTCCGGCTGTCACGACTGTCTCGCCGGCCTTGAGTCCTGAAGTGATACGGGCATTGCCGTCGCGGTCGATGTCATCGGCCACTACAGCCCGTCTGTCCACTGTCATGCCGTCCGTATCCACTACCCATACGCAGCTGGTCCCCTGATTGTCGAAAAGCGCGGTGGCAGGTATGCTTACCGATGAGTCCTCACCGGAATTGTATTCTATGTATACGGCTGTGCCGATGCCCGGTTGGGGTACAGTCCCGTCAGGAGCCGGTCTGAGGGCGTAACGGGCCGTGAAAAGCTGATTGAGATTGGCCTTTTTGGTTATATCAATCAGGTCCAGCCGGAATGTCATGCCGGGATAAATGTCTACGGTACACCAGCTGCGGACAGTCTTGTCGATGTTGGTGAAGTCGGTAGCCGGAATATCCACCTTGACTATGGGTGCTCTGTCACTGATAAGTGTCACGACCGGCATTCCTGCCCCTACAGTCTCTCCGGCCTCAAACAGCACCTGTTGTACGTAACCGTCAAATGGTGCGAGCATCTTCGTGTCATTGAGGGAATTCTTGTGCGCGTTATAGAGGGCTGTCATCTGCTCCAGGCCGTACCGTGCCTTGTCGTAATCGTTCTGCGCCGCGCTGCCACGGTCGGCCAGTTCTATGACCCTGCCGGCCTCGGCCTTGGCCTGCTCGTATTTCGCGGTGGTGGCCGCCAGCTGCAGGGCGTAGTCGCGTTCCTCAATCTCCGCCAGGGTATCTCCGGCGCTTACATGTTGCCCCTCGCGGAAATGTACGGCGGCGATAGGCCCTGCCACCCTGAATGACAGGTTGACATCCTTTTCAGGCTGTAGCCTGCCGGGGTAGGATACGGTCCTCGTACTGCCGATGCTTTCAGCTGTGGCTGTCCTGACATAGGGGATGCTTTCCTCTTTCCGCCCTTGTTCACCGTTAGTTCCGCAGCCTGCCAAAATGTTTGTTATAGAGGCGGCAGCGACTGTTACCGCAAGTCCTTTGAGTAGACGTCTCATCGTATTGTTCAGTTATTTAAACCTTATTTAATAGTCTATTAATACATAATGCGCTACAAGCCGCAAAAACTATGCCCTTAACTTCCTCTGGGGAAAGTGCCGGGCTTTCTTGCGAAAACGGTGCACTTTCTCCCATGGCCGACAGGGGTACCTGCTCCACAGGCACTTCTCTCCGCACCCGCCATTTCCGCCCTCGGGGAAAGTGCCGGGCTTTCTCGCGAAAACGGTTCACTTTCCCCCGCGGCTTGCAGGGGTATCGGCTCTACAGGTACCTCTCGCCACACCCGCCATTTCCGCCCTCGGGGAAAGTGCCGGGCTTTCCTGCGAAAACGGTTCACTTTCCCCTGGGGCATGAGACTTCTGGGGAGGTCCAGCAGGGCATGCTTTTGAAAGTGCTTAGCATACAGGCACTTTGAAAAAGAGCATCTGCTGGACCTGGGGTGAAAAGGCGGTTTTGTGGCAAAAAACGGGCAGTCCAGCAAATCGCCAGAATGTATGCGCTTAATAATCAATACAATACATTTGAGCAGCATGTTGGACATTGTAAAAGTACTAAAGTCTGCTTTTTTGCGAAACGACACTTTCCCCCGCGTGGTGAAAATCTGGCAACGAGAAAAGACTAGCCGCCTTCGGTCCTAGAGGGAGAGGCCCGCCGCGAAGCGGTGGGAGGGCCTGGTCTTTTCGACTGCCGGATTTTCATTAGAGTGAGCGCAGTACCGGTTTGGTGGGATTGCGGTTCACTTTCGGCGTGGGATTGTGAAATGTACTGCATTTTTCAGGCCTTTGCAAGAGAGTGAAAAGTGCACACTGTTTTTGTAATTAATGGGTAATCATGTATTTGTGTAAAGTTTGCAATTCCCGTAGTTCCTTATAGGACTAAAATGTACGCAATGAAGTAGTCAGAAGCGGATGCCGAGTCCGATGCCGCTCTGCTGGATGCCGATGGACACTTCGGAGACTGAGGCAGGGGTTCCGGGAGCATAGCATTCGGCGGCTTTCTTCAGTCTGGCATTGCCGACGCACAATAACGGGATACTGGTCAGCAGCATGGTTCCACCTATGATTAGACATGGTATGGAAGTGACAGTCCCGAGAAAATAGGGTACCCAGCTGTCAGCGGTATTGAGTGAGCCGAGGGAAGTGGCAAAGAGTACGATTCCGACAGCTCCGAATCCGCCACCGATACTGCTTACGATGACTCCGGCCCTGTATAGTCTGCGTCCGGATGAGTATAGCTGAAGACTTTCTTCATCCATGATGCTGCTGGCAATATCAAGATCAATCCTTGTGCCTGTCTCCGTGTACAGATGTCCGCCCATGCGCTCCAGCCGCTGAGGTCTTTCACCTATGTACTGCGCCTGCGCTGCCAGGCACGCAGCCATGACGGTCAGTATTGTAATCATAAGTCGTTTCATAATCGTTCGCGTTATTCGTTGTAGGAATTTTCCAAGATAAAGAGCAGTGTTTGAGTACGGTTCTCATGGTCAATGAGGCTCTGCCAGTAATCAAAGTCCCAGAACCGCTTGTTGAGGAGGTCCTGTTGATTCTCCGGATGCAGTCTGAACAGTGTGTCAATCTTCATATTCAGAATAACCAATGTGTCAGGCTTATATGGATTTGAAAAGCTGAATTCGAAATCAAAAAACGATGCACTGCCCATACTGGTATATTGGAATATACAGCCTTTATCGCCAGCTTTGATATGCACATTGTGGATCTCGGTGCTGTCTGACCGTGTAACGATGATGTCCTCATCCAGCTGGTTCTCTATGTACCAGAATCCAGTATAATTCGGGTCGCATGATGGGATGAATAACATTGCAGTTGTAAACAGCGCAATGAGAAAATAGTATTTCATGGATGAAGGCTTTAAAAATATTATGTAAAGATATAAAATATTGTGTAAAGATATAATGATTGTCCGCAAGGTAGAGGGGCCTGGTCTTTCGACTGCTGGTATCCTGGCTTCGGTGTCTGCGAGTGACCTGCCCGATGCTGTTTTTGAGAAATGTCTGATAACGAAGCGAATGTAAAAGAGTGCGGATGAAAGTAGGGAATAGTTGGAAATAATTAAGAGCGGAATACGTTTAGAACAGTCTGTCCTGCTCCATTTTGCATATCGCACTGCATCTTAGATGCTTACACAGGTGTACGGATTACTGGCAGTTGACAGTTCCCGCTTGTCCGTAGGTTCCTTTTCGCATATGCTGCTGTCTTACATGATTATGCGGAAATCATACAATTACAGACTGGGCGGTGCGACAAGGTGGGGGCAAGGCAATATCCTTGTTGTCTGTTGCCGGGTCTCAGTTCGGGATTATTGGGAGATGAAACGGTAGACAATCTCGCCGGCCTGGCGTTCGGGGGCATCCTGGGAGGCGGTGAAGCGGGAGCGGCCGGCGGCCCTTAGGGCGTAGTCTCTCAGGCACTGGTCAGGCGAGGAGACGGATTCGATAATCTTCGTTCCGACTACGTATCCCTTGCGGTTGACGATGATGCTGACGGAAACATCCCCGCCGCCCATGCATTTGTAGGCCGGTACCGGCAGGCTCATGGCCTTGCGTCCGTCCAGGGAGTAGGAGATGACTGACGGACCGGTGTATGTCTCTTTCTTGGACTTGTCGTTATTGTCATTTCCAAGGGATACGTTGTCCTCGTCATCGGAGGCTTCTTCTACCTCGCGGCGTGTGCGGTCCAGACGCTCCTGCAACTCGCGGGCGTCGCGGTAGATGTCCTCCGGATTGTCGTGGCGGTCGTCGCGTAGATGCTCTGAGGCATCCACGGCCACATTGCGGATGTTTTGTGCGTTCTGGCTGCGGGAGGCGTTCAGCAAGGCGTCAATCTCTGCGTCCAGCTCCTCCTTGACGCTCTCTTGCATCCTGGTTTGTTCCGCTAATCTTTCCTGTTCCTCCTGGGCAGAAAAATCTATCAGGAACGAGGTGTTCTGACTCAACTGGGCGTGAATCGACCAACATAGCAGTATGATTATGGCGATCAGGTGGACGATGATAGTAAGGTATAACCCGGCTTTGTTGCTGTTGTCTACCTTCAAGTACCGCCGCAGAGGCCCGAGCCGGCTTTCCAGTCCGGACAGCGGGCCATTGCGCAGGCTTGTGATAAAAGCTCTGAGTCGGTTATTTATTTTTGAGATGATTTTCAATGGTGGCGATAAGCATGTCTATGCCGACCTGGTTGTGCCCGCCCTGTGGCAGTATCAGGTCAGCGTATCTCTTGGTGGGTTCAATGAATTGCAGGTGCATGGGCTTCAATGTCTTCTCGTAGCGGTCTATGACCTTGCCGACATCCCGGCCTCTCTCCATAGTGTCTCTTGCGATGACTCTTACAAGCCTGTCGTCCGGGTCCGCGTCCACGTACACCAGTATGTCCAGCATCTTGCGCAGTCTGGCATCAGTGAAGATGAGAATGCCTTCCACGATGATGATGTGTGCCGGGTGTACGGTCAGGGTCTCCTTTGAGCGGGTGCAGGTGAGGTAGGAGTAGATAGGCTGCTCGATTGTCCTGCCGTGCTGAAGCTCAGAAAGCTGCAGCCTGAGCAGGTCGAAGTCTATCGCGTCAGGGTGATCGAAGTTGATCTTCTGGCGGTCTTCCAGCAGGGGGATGTCGCTGTTGTCCCGATAGTAGGAATCCTGAGGGACAACGACGACCTCACCTTCGCTGAAATGCTCGGTAATCTTTTGGACTACGGTGGTCTTTCCTGAGCCGGTGCCGCCGGCTATGCCTATCGTCAGCATGGCCGTACAGGATTAGAATTCAGCTGACTTTGGGGTTCTTGGGAAGGGTATCACGTCGCGGATGTTGCTCATGCCGGTTACGAAAAGCAGCAAACGCTCGAAGCCGAGTCCGAATCCACTGTGAGGAGCCGAGCCGAACCGTCTGGTGTCCAGATACCACCACAGGTTGGTCATGTCCATGTGCAGCTCGTTGATGCGGGCCATCAGCTTGTCATATGACTCCTCTCTCTGGGAACCGCCGATGATCTCACCAATCTTCGGGAAGAGCACGTCCATGCCGCGAACGGTCTTGCCGTCATCGTTCTGCTTCATGTAGAATGCCTTGATGTCCTTGGGATAGTCGGTGAGGATGACCGGCTTGCCGAAGTGCTGCTCCACCAGATAGCGCTCGTGCTCGCTCTGCAAGTCCACGCCCCATGATACGGGATATTCGAATTTGGCACCCGACTTTACGAGGATGTCTATGGCCTCGGTGTAGGTCATGCGCACGAAGTCGGTGCTGACTACGCTCTTGAGTCTCTCTATGAGGCCCTTGTCTATCATGTTGTTGAGGAAGATAAGGTCGTCCATGCAGTTGTCCAGCGCATAGCGTACCAGATACTTGATGAAGTCCTCTGCCACATCCATGTTCTCGTCAATCTCCACGAATGCCATCTCGGGCTCTATCATCCAGAACTCGGCCAGATGCCTGGGAGTATTGGAGTTCTCGGCCCTGAACGTGGGACCGAATGTGTAGATGTTGCCCAGGGCCATGGCTCCGAGCTCGCCCTCAAGCTGTCCGCTAACGGTCAGGTTGGTGTGGCGGCCGAAAAAGTCTTGCGAGAAATCCACTTTTCCGTCCTCACGGCGCGGAGGGTTGTCTATATTAAGAGTAGTTACCTGAAACATAGCGCCTGCTCCCTCAGCGTCGGAAGCGGTGATGATAGGGGTGTGGAGGTAATAGAATCCTCTGTCATTGAAATATTTGTGAATGGCAAACGCCATTGCGTGACGGATTCTGAGTACGGCTCCGAAAGTGTTGGTGCGGGGACGCAGGTGGGCGATCTCGCGGAGGAACTCCATGCTGTGTCCTTTCTTCTGGAGGGGATATTTCTCCGGGTCGGCTGTCCCGTACAGCTCTATCTTCTCAGCCTGAATCTCCACTTTCTGTCCGCTGCCTACCGACTCGACCAGTTTTCCGGTCACGGCTATGGCCGAGCCTGTGGTGATGTCCTTGAATATCTCATCCGGTCTGAAGTTGGAGAAATCGCAGACAATCTGTATGTTGTTGATAGTAGAGCCGTCGTTGAGCGCGATGAACGCTATGTTCTTGTTGCCCCTTTTGGTTCTTACCCAACCCTTGGCAAGTACCTCCTTGCCCGGGGTCTCTTTGAGCAGTTCGGAAACTCTCTGTCTCTTAAGTGTCATATGTTGCATATTTAAAATGTTATATTCATTGCCTTGCATACCCTCTTCGGTATCTCTGTATTGTCCATCCTGCCGGAGAACAGTTCACTGCCGGCACCGATGGCAAATACGGGCACGTTGGCAGCCGAATGGTCTTTGGTGGTCCATCCGATGCATGCCTCATGGGAGGCCTCGTCCATATCTTCCTTACCGTCTTCGTCCACCTTATCCTTTGAGCGGTCAATCCGGTCTATTTTGTCAAAGTACATGTTGTAGCCCTCGTCATATGCCAGAGTCAGACCGCCGGTCTCGTGGTCCGCCGTGACGATGATGAGAGTCTCGTCTGGATGCTCATTGTAGAATGCCACAGCCTCAGCCACAGCATCAGACAGGCTGAGGGTCTCCAGTATGGCGGTTTTGGTGTCGTTGCCGTGGCTGGCCCAGTCGATCTTGCCGCCTTCAGACATGATGAAAAAGCCAGGACCGTCCTCCTCATATAGGAAGTCAATCGAGGCACGAACCAGGTCGGCCTGGCTCATATCGTCCTCAGTCATGTCTATGGCGTAGGGCAGTTCTGTCTTCTGTCTGCCGTCTTTCTGGAGCAGCATCATCTTCTTTGCACCGTCCTTTGCCGCGCTGTATTCGTCCATCCCTTCCGCAATGGTGTATCCGCTGTTTTCTATTGCAATATAGGCGGAGGGCTTGTCTCCATCCTTGCCCTGGCTTTCTATAAGTCCGCCGCCTGCGAAAAATTCAAATTCTGTAGCCGGAATCCCTGCTGCGATGTCGTAGTAGTTTCCGCGGTCAATGTTATGGCCGTAGAAAGCGGCTGGAGTAGCGTGGTTAAGGCCGACAGTAGATGATATGCCGACTTTGTATCCGGCTTTGTGGATTTTGTAGGAAATACTTTCAAGAACTGTTGTCGAATCGGGGGCAACGCCGAGCATTCCGTTGTTTGTCTTGCAGCCGGTTGACAGGGCCGTGCCTGCGGCTGCCGAGTCTGTTATCAGATTGGACCCAGAGTGGGTGACGGCCCATCCAAGTACGGGAAACATGGTGAAAGACAGTGGACGGCTGTCGAAGACGTCCTCTGTATATCCTTGATAGTATTCTGCCAGTGAGACATGGTTGAAACCCATGCCGTCTCCGATGAACAGGAATACATATTTTGCTGTCTGTGCGTTCAGCACGATGGCCGGCAGCATGGCCAGAAATACTATGATTGAAAATCTTTTCATATTCATTTTAGTTAAAAATGGGTGTCCCACTATGCATGAGGCACCCATTCGTACTTTTGTCGGCAAGATGTCTAGTTGTGTGTCACAGCCTTTCTTGCCGCATACATTATCTTCAGAGCGGAGCAACGGCGCAATTCCTGCTTAACGTCCGTGACGATACCCATTCGGGTGTTCTCGTCTATCTTGAGGGATACGGTCATGAACTCGCGGTCAACCTCGTCCAGGGACTCACGCTCGGCGGCGATGAAGTCACGGATGTCGGAGGTGTTCCTGAATGAGTCGTTAAGCTGGATACGGGATTCCGTACCGAATTCTTTCTGATACTGCAGTGATGGTGTACCGATAAAGATGTAGCAGGACAGATCCTTTCTTTCAAGTCGGACAATCTCGGTGGCCTCAGGCAGCTTGACATTAACCATACGGTCTGTCTGACGCATACTTGTGGAGACCATGAAGAACATCAGGATCATGAATACGATATCCGGAAGGGATGCTGTATTGATACCCGGAGTTCCCTTGTCACCTTTCTTTATGAATTTAGCCATATCTTGTCCTCCTATTTTTTAGTTACATCCAAAGGTTCAGCCTCTGAGATTCTATTCGGAATGGCTTCACTGACGATCTCCTGCTGCTCTGCATTGAGCTCTTCGTAGACATCTCCGAAATGAGCCATGGCAAAATCGTTTCTTACTTTGTTGATGGCTCTAACCAGAACGTTCTGAATCTCTACGTATTTGCTGTAGAGACTCTGACGGTCATTCTGGAGGGATATCACACCGTCTGAAACAGGGTATTCTCCGAATCCCTCAATGTTCTTGAGTGTCTTCGAAGGAAGATCTGAACGGTCTGTGGGATTTGTCAGGAATTCAATAACAATCTCTTCAAGCTGTGCATCAGAAAGAATAACTTGGCCGCCTGCCATAACGCCGTTTCTGGAGTTGATCTTCACGTCGAGCATGTTGCGACGGTTAACCTTCAAGTCCTCTACCTGTGCGTTTTCAGGAGGCATAGGCGGGAGACGGCGGGACAGACCGGTTTCAGGGTCCATTGTACTCACCATCAGGAAGAAGATCAACATGAGGAACGATATGTCTGCCATCGAACCTCCGTTTATTTCAGGTGTTTTCTTAGATGCCATAGTTATTAGTTACCTTTGTGTATAAGATTTCTTACGCTGCCCCATATTAAGGCAAGTAATGCGAGTACGACCAGAGCATAGCTCAGGTTGAGCAGTGTATCGGTCATTTTCAAAGTCCCGTGCGAGGGCTGCACTGCCATATTTACGGCAATGGGGTCTCCGCTGGCGAACAGGAATGACGCACCGACGAGCACTACGGCTATCAGCAGCACGATACCTGTCTTCTTGATGGATTTCCGGTTGCCTGCCATGTTGATCAGTGAGAGCACCACGACAAGTACCAGCGCGGCAATCACCAGAATGTATGCCCAGAAAAGGAGCATATCAAGCATGCTGGTGGTCGCCAGTGCCTCTGCCAGGTTTGATACAGAGTACATTCCCGTCTTTCCATTGTAGACGAAGAAAGCGATCAAACCTATCAGGGAAATAACCAGCAGACAGATTTCCAGTATTTTAGTGAATTTTTTAGTCATGATGGGTGGATTACTTGTTCTGATATTTTACGATCATATCTACGAGAGCGATGGAAGCGTCTTCCATTGAAAGGACTATGGAGTCAACTTTCGAAATCAGGTAGTTGTAAAGTATCTGAAGGATGATGGCGACGATAAGACCGCCGACGGTGGTGATCAGGGCGACTTTCATACCTCCTGCGACGAGGGTCGGGCTGATGTCACCTGCTCTCTGAATCTCATCGAATGCCTGAATCATACCGATCACAGTTCCCATGAATCCCAACATAGGAGCTACTGCGATGAAGAGGGTAATCCAGGAGAGACCGCCTTCGAGCTGACCCATCTGGACAGAGCCGTATGATGTGATTGTTTTCTCAACTTCCTCTGCGCCTTTGTCATATCTGAGCAGACCCTGATAGAAGATGGAGGCTACAGGACCGCGGGTGTTGCGGCAAACGTCCTTAGCGGCTTCAACGCCACCGTTGTTGAGGGCGTCCTCGACTTTCTTGAGGAGCTTCTCGGTGTTGGTGCTGGCTAGGTTGAGGTAGATGATTCTCTCGATAGCTACGGCCAGACCGAAAACGAGACATGCGATGATGGTGGCCATGAAGCCTGCACCACCCTCGATGAACAGTCTCTTGATTTCCTGATGCATGGGAGCCTCAGCGGGAGCAGCCTCGACTACTTCTTCAACTACGGCCTCTTCAACGACAGCAGCGGCTGTGTCTGTTCCGGCAGTAGCGAGGGAATCACCCTCCTGAGCAGATGCGTATTGAGCAGTGAAAGTCATAAGACCCATAACTGCCAAAAACATGAAGATTTTTTTCATACAATTTTTGATTAGTTATTAAACAAATTTTAAAATGAGTTATGCGGAGAGGGCGGGATTCGAACCCGCGAAGCCCTTTTGGAGCTTACGCACTTTCCAGGCGCGCGCCTTCGACCACTCGGCCACCTCTCCTGTTAAAAATTACGGCCAAAATTAGGAATTATTTTCATACAATCTACAATTCTGTGAGTTCTCCGCGAAGATTTTTTTCAAGAAAAAATTTAACACTCTTATTATCAGGATATTGGCCTAGTAAAAAAAACAATTTCGCAACAGCGGCTTCAGTCGTGCAGTCGCTGCCTCCGGTCACTCCGGCATTCTTGAGCGCCTTCCCGGTGGAGTATGCGTCCATGTCCACCCGGCCGGCCTGGCATTGGGTGATGTTGAGAACAATCAGGCCTCTGTCCACCGCTTCCTTTATACAGTCGGTGAACCATCTGCCCGACGGGGCGTTGCCAGAGCCGTAGGTCTCGAGGATGATGGCCCGTATGCCTTGTGTTCTCACCAGTGATTCCAGAATGTCGCGGCTCATGCCTGGGAATACCTTTATAATCAGTACGGACGGGTCAAGGGAGTAGGCGGCTTTCAGTGGCTTTCCCCATGTCTGGGGATAGCGGATGAAGGCGGTGTTGAACTTGATGTGGATGCCGGCCTCGGCCAGTACGGGGTAGTTGGCGGAGCGGAAGGCCCTGAAGTTCTCGGCTGTGTATTTTGTGGTGCGGTTGCCGCGGTATAGCTGGCTCTCGAAGTAGATGCACACCTCCGGTACCATCGGATGACCGTCCTTGTCCTTGGAGGCCGCTATCTCTATGGAGGAGATGAGGTTCTCCTTGCCGTCGGTGCGCAGCATCCCGATGGGAAGCTGGCTGCCGGTGAATATGACCGGCTTCTCGATGTCTCCGAGCATGAAGCTCATGGCGGAGGCGGAGAAGGACATGGTGTCCGTGCCGTGCAGGATGACAAAGCCGTCGTAGCTGTCGTAGTGCTCCTCAATCAGTCTTGTGAGTCTTTTCCAGAACTCTATGTCCACGTCGGAGGAGTCGATGACCGGGTCAAATGAGTAAGTGTCAATGCGGTATCCGAACTTCTTGAGCTCGGGCATCTCCTCAAGTATCTGGGAGAAGTCGAACGGCCTGAGGTCGAATGATACCGGGTCCTGTTTCATTCCTATTGTCCCGCCGGTGTACACCAGCAATATCGAAGTCTTGTCCTGCATAGCGTTATTTGATGTTGAATAGTGATTTTGCGTTGTCTGTTGTGACCTGGTCCACCTCTTCCAGGGACAGGCCTTTTATGTCGGCAAGCTTTTCCGCGATTACGCGCAGGTATGAGGACTCGTTTCTTTTCCCGCGGTACGGTACTGGCGTCAGCCAGGGCGAGTCCGTCTCCAGCACGATGTCCTCCAGAGGGATGTCATTTACGGTAATGGCTATGCCGGCGTTCTTATAGGTTAGGACACCGCCGATACCTATTTTGAAGTCGCCGTATGTCTTGATCCTTCTGTACGTCTCAATGCTTCCTGAGAACGCGTGGAACACGCCTTTCATCCTGCATCCTTCCTGCAGCAGCATATCCATGACGCAGAAAACTGTGTCGAATGCCTCTCTGACGTGTATGATTACTGGCAGGCCTGCCTGTGCCGCCCAGCGCATCTGTGTGCGGAAAGCCTCTTCCTGCTCATGGATGAACTCGTCTGACCAGTGGCGGTCCAGGCCTATCTCCCCGACTGCCGTCCAGCCTCCTTCCGCCAGCCTGCTCTCCACGAAGTCCAGTTCCCGCTTCCAGTCTTTGCCTACCGAGGTGGGGTGAAGACCCGTGGCGACGCTTGCTCTCCCGTCAGAGAGTGCCGCGTATTCCATCATCCGGTCATGGACAGATGAGTCTATGCCGGGAAATATGAAATGCCCTACTCCTGCGCTCACGGCTCTTTCCAGGGCCTTGCCGAAGTCCTCGGAGAATGCTTCGTCGTATAGGTGTGTATGTGTGTCAATCATCAGGTGCTCAAACTATAGTTGCCGTATATGTCCGTACGGACGGCCCCGTCCAGCTCCAGTTCCGTCAGTCTCGGCAGGACTGCGGACGGATCGCCTCCCGCTTTCTCAATCAGAGTGTCGCGGTCCAGGACAGAATCAGCGGCTAAAGCTAGTAAAATATTCCGTTTGATGTAGTCACTGCTGTCAAAGATTTTTTTGAGGTTTCCGGTATGTGTTTCTTTATCAAGAATATCCCATCCTAGAGAATGTGCCGGACCGGACGGAGATGCGATGATGGCGGCCGCGTTTCTGTCGATAAGGGCATTGCAGCCCTCGGAATAGGTGTCACCGATGCGGCCCGGAAGGGCGAACACCTCCCGGGAGTAGGATTGTGCCAGGGAGGCCGTAATCATCCCTCCTCCCTTTGCCGCGGATTCAATCAGCAGCACGGCGTCGGACATGCCGGCGATGATCCTGTTGCGGCGCAGGAACGTGACTGGCTGGGGCGAGGATCCCATCGGAAAGTCGGTGACGAGTCCTCCGTGCGAGAGTATCCTTACCGCGTGGCCTCTGTGTGCCGCCGGGTAGATGGTGTCCAGTCCTGTGGGCAGTACGGCGACAGTCTCAAGGCCGCATTCCATGGCCGACAGGTGCGCGCAGATGTCTATCCCGTATGCGAGACCGCTTATGATTAGAGGCTTCTGTCTCAGCTGTGCGAAATGCTCTATAATCCTTCGGCATTGCGATTTGCCGTATTCCGTAGCCTTTCTTGTGCCTACGATGGCTACGGCCCGTTCCGGGTTCAGGTCTGCACAGCCCTTGTGAAACAGTACGGTAGGGGCGTCCGGGCATTCCCTGAGCCTTGATGGGTATTCCCTGTCGCGTATGTATATAATATGTATACCGTGCTTCCTGGCCCAGCGGACTTCCTCCTCGGACTTTCTGAGCTGACAGCTGTCCAGGACTGCGTCAATCAGGGGCTGGCTGTGCAGGATCCCGGACAGTTCGGCCCTGGACATGGAGAAAAGTTCTCCCGGAGAGGACAGCATGTCCGTAAGGAGCCTGGCCTCGCGGCAGTGGTAATTGAATATCCTGTTTATGGCGCAGGCATATACCGTCTCGTCGTATTCCATAGACGGCGAATATAGAAAGGATGCAGGTGCGGATATTGAAAATAAAAAAACGGGTGCGATTTTCCCCGTTTTTTAAAAATTGTCAGAATTTAAAATCGTCTCCGTATTTTTCCCGATAGTATAGGGAGTCCTCCCTGTCAAAAGAATCTACCGCGAACACTTCGTTTTCTATTTGTTTCCCGTCTATAATCTCATTCTGCTCCAGTACGTTGCTTCTGTTGCGTACTGTCTCTGCCGTGAACAGTCCGATCCCGGCTACGATGACGGCGGCTGCGGCAACCTTTGTCCAGCGAGAATGGACTATCCGGAATATCACGGACTTCCTGTCATGTGCCTCCTCGTCCTCGAAAAAGCCCTTGCGCAGCTTCCTCATGGCATCAAGCCTGCCGGCGCATTCTGGACAATGCCGCAGATGCTCCTGAACGGCTGTCTCCTCGTCCTGAGTGAGCCTGTTCAGAAGGTACCTTGATAGGGTGTCTATGTCTATATGCCTGTTCATCTGTACTTCTCCATCATTTTATGGAACCTGTCAAGCAAGTTCTTTTTCAGACGCTTTGTCTCCTGCCGCAGTCTGGCGCACTCTTTGGCTGTCTCCTTGTCTCCGGTCACTCCGCTGTGCCTGGCCACTATCTCCTCGTATGAGAGACCGTCGATATAGTGCTCGAACATACGCTCAATCTTGTCCTCGTAGCCTTTTACCAGCTCATCGTGAAGGGGGTGCTCCTTATTATATAATATCACGATGAAGTAACCCTGTATAGAGTCTTTGTCCGTGTAGTCGATATAATTGCGCAGACTCGGAATTTGTGACGGAAAATTCTCCGGTTTTGTGGCCGGATTGTTGAAATATCTCTCTTCGTCCTCTACGGAGAGCTTGTACTGCAGGGAGTCCACGTTCACCGGGGTCTTTGCCCTGTTGCGGAGCAGTTCCTTGTTCTTGTTCTTGATTGTGCCCACCGAATAGGAAATGACGGCTCTCGCGTCCACCGGTTCTTTCAGTCTGCGTTCTACTACGGCCCTGTTGACGCTGATGCAGGTGTCGCTCCAGAGGTCGTGGGTGCTGTCGCTGCCGGACAGGCCGGACATCTGGTAGGAGAACGCATCGGCTATGGGCCGGAGCTTGGTGTAGAATTTCTCCCAGTAGAAACTGTCGTTCTCCTGCAGGCTGCCGATAATCCGGGACTCGTCTACGGGGAAGCGCTCTGAGGCTATGTTGCCGCAGAACCGGTCCAGTTCCGAGGTGTTGCCGAAAGACGGCATCGCCGAGAAATAAATAGTGTACAGCTCCTGAAATAAGGACTGGGGCATGGCGTAAGAGATAGTGTCGGAGTCGGGAGCCAGGAATCTGTCGGTCTCGGTTCTGGGGGACGAGTTGAATACATTCTGGAGATGCGTGTTTATCAGGGTGCGTACAAGCATCTCGAATCCGGGAGTGTCTATGTTGTTCCTGCAGAACGCACTGAATCCCTTGTACCGATAGTACTCCCTGAGGCAGCGGCTTTTCCACTGGGCGAAGGTCTCGTCTGCTTTCGGGGGAAATCTGGAGGCCAGCAGCTCGGCCTCTTCCCGGATATCCTGAAAGAGACCGAGCCGTTCCAGGCGGTAACGCTCGCTCTCCTTGGTGAGCAGCTCCAGGCTGTCCTTTCTCAGGCGCGGGTCCATCCGTAGTCTATTTGATGCCTCTTATTCTCTTTTCCCATTTCCAGGCTGAGAGCAGCACGTCATCTATAGGTGTGTCTGCTTTCCATCCCAGTACCTTGTTGGCCTTTCCGGGATCGGCCCACACTTTCACTATGTCTCCGGCTCTGCGGGGAGCGTAGCTGTATGGCAGGTTGACTCCGGTGGCCTGGATGAAATGATTGACCAGCTCCAGAACAGAGAGTCCGGTGCCGGTGCCCAGGTTGAATATCTCGTATCTGTCTGAGTCCTTTACCTGCAGTATCCTGTCTACGGCTGCCACGTGTGCTTTCGCAAGGTCGCAGACGTAGATGTAGTCGCGGATGCAGGTGCCGTCGGGGGTGGGGTAGTCGTTCCCGAATATCTTGAGCTCCTCGCGGATGCCGGCTGCGGTCTGGGTGATGTAGGGAACCAGGTTCTGCGGTACGCCGAGAGGCA
This sequence comes from Candidatus Coprenecus pullicola, assembly GCA_018711925.1. Taxonomy (GTDB): domain Bacteria; phylum Bacteroidota; class Bacteroidia; order Bacteroidales; family UBA932; genus Coprenecus; species Coprenecus pullicola. Next base: position 19,321 of record DVHR01000069.1, on the reverse strand, counting down.
TCTCGCCGATGAGGGCGGATGGATGCGCGCCTATGGGGTTGAAATATCTGAGTGCGATGACTTTGAGGGACGGGTAGGCTGTGACGCAGTCATGGAGAATCTCCTCGCTCATCTGTTTGGTGCGTCCGTAAGGCGATGTGGCCGGCTTCACCGGAGCGCTCTCGCTTATGGGCAGGTTCTCAGGGTCTGGCTCGCCGTAGACCGTGCAGGAGGATGAGAATACGATCCCTCTGTCCTTGCCGTCCCTCATGGACAGCTCTATGAGGTTGAGGAGGGAGCGCAGGTTGTTCTCGAAGTATTTGAGAGGCTGGTGGACACTCTCTCCCACGGCCTTGCAGGCGGCGAAATGTATGGACGCGGCGATGTCGGGGTATGTCTCAAATACTTTTGAGAACTGCTCTTTGTCGCTGCAGTCCAGCTCCATGAACGGAAGCGGTCTGCCGGTGATCTGCTCTATGCCTTTCAGCATGTCGGGAGATGAGTTGGAGAAGTTGTCGACGCCGATGACATCGTATCCTGCGTTTATAAGCTCTACGGCTGTGTGGGAGCCTATGTATCCGGCTGCCCCAGTGACTAGTACCCTGCCTTTTCTCATTTTCTTGAAATTTTATCTGCAAATATACTCATTTTTCCTAATTTTGGCGGTTATTTTAATTCACTGTCATTATGTTGGGAATAGCATCGGATCATGCGGGCTTCGAGATGAAGGAGGAGCTTAAGAGATTTTTGAAAGAGAAAGGTTATGAGGTCAAGGACTTCGGAACACATTCGCCTGAAAGTATGGATTATCCGGATGTGGCGCACCCTCTGGCCGAGAGTATCGAGAGGGGCGAGGTGTCGCAGGGGATTGCCCTGTGCGGCTCCGGGAACGGAATCAGTATGACGCTTAACAAGCACCAGGGCGTCAGGGCGGCTCTCTGCTGGAATGAGGAACTGGCGGCCCTGGCCCGTCAGCACAACGACGCCAATGTCCTCTCGCTTCCCGCCCGTTTCATATCCGTGGAACTGGCAAAGAGGATTGTAGAGAAGTTTCTGGAAAGTTCGTTTGAGGGAGGAAGACATCTCAGGAGGGTCAATAAGATACCTTGCGGTTCATCAGTGCGGCAGTAGCGGATGGGGGCGTATTCGGTTATAGACAGGAGGACGCCGGCCGGCGCATCCCTGGCTCCGGAACTGTATCCGGACGGCTATGTGGCCGTGATAGACAAGCCCTACGGCTGGACGTCGGCTGATGCTGTGCGTAAGATAAAGTTCGGACTGCAGAAACGCTACGGACTCAGGAGTGTGAAGGTGGGGCATGCGGGGACGCTGGACCCGCTGGCTACCGGAGTGCTTCTGATCTGTGTCGGCAAGGCTACGAAGGTCTCCGAGTCCCTGCAGGCCGAACGTAAGGAATATGTGGCGGATGTGACGTTCGGTGCGACGACGCCTTCTTTTGACAAGGAGAAGGAGGTGGATGCCGTGTATCCGTATGAGCATATAGCGCCGGAGATGATAGAGCGTGTCCTGGAAGGCATGCAGGGGGAGCAGATGCAGCTGCCCCCGGTGTATTCGGCCAAGTATGTGGACGGGGTCAGGGCATATGAGAGGGTCCGTCAGGGTGAGGAGGTGGAACTGAAGGCGTCACCTATAGTCATATACGGCACGAGGGTGCTTTCCTATGAGCCTCCTGTGCTCAAAGTGGAGATTCAGTGCAGCAAGGGAACATATATCCGGGCTTTTGCCAGGGATCTGGGAGCGGCTTTGGGCAGCGGAGCGCATCTTTCCGGTCTGGTCAGGACGGCTTCCGGCGGTTTCAGTCTGGAAAATGCACTTTCCATAAGCGAATTTGAAACTTTTTACTAGAAATTTCGTATAAAAATATATGAAACTCTCACAATTTAGTTTTGACCTGGATTACAGGAAGAATATAGCGCCTTATCCCGCCGAGTACAGGGATGAGTCCAGAATGCTGGTCCTGCACCGTTCGACAGGGGACATAGAGCATAGGATATTCAAGGATATCATAAATTATTTCGACGAGGGTGACGTCTTCGTGTTCAATGACACCAAGGTGTTCCCGGCAAGGCTGAAGGGCAACAAGGAGAAAACAGGAGCCGAGATAGTGGTCTTCCTGCTCAGGGAACTGAATAAGGACCAGCGTCTGTGGGACGTACTGGTCGATCCGGCCAGGAAGATAAGGATAGGCAACAAGCTCTACTTCGGGGAGAATGACTCGCTGGTGGCCGAGGTCATAGACAATACCACATCAAGGGGACGTACCCTGCGTTTCCTTTTTGACGGACCCTATGACGAGTTCAAGAGCACTCTGTACTCGATGGGCGAGATACCTGTGCCGGAATATGTTTTCGTGGCCCGTCAGGCGCAGAGAGAGAGAGACGGTCTGCCTCCGGTAAAGCCTACAGGCCCGTATATCTATTCGGAGCCTTTCGACGTGGAGCGTTTCCAGACCATCTACGCGGCCCACGAGGGAGCGGTGGCATCTCCGGCGGCTGGCCTGCATTTCAGCCGCGAGGTCTTCAAGCGCATGGAGATAAAGGGCATAGACGCCAGGTTCATAACACTGCACATGGGGCTGGGGCATTTCCGCAATGTGGATGTGGAGGATCTGTCCAAGCATAAGATAGACTCGGAGCGGGTGATAATCCCCGAGGAGACAGCCGAGGCTGTCAATCAGGCCAGGAATACCGGTCACAAGGTCCTGGCGGTTGGAGCCACCGTTGTAAGGGCGATAGAGACACCGGTGACCACCACCAGGCAGTTGAAGCCTTTTGACGGCTGGACCAACAAGTTTATCTTCCCGCCGTACCAGTTCTCCATACCTGACGCTATAGTCACCAACTTCCATCTTCCCAACTCCACCATGCTCATGTCTGCCGCCTCGTTCGGCGGCTATGACAATGTCATGAACGCCTACAGGACGGCATTGAGAGAAGGTTACCGTTTCGGTATGTACGGTGACGCGATGCTGATAGTCGATTAGCTCTGCCTGCGCAGTCTTTCCCTGCGGGCGAGGGCAGTCTCGCTCATGAGGTCCGATACATTGCAGTCGGGCTCATAGTAGAAGATATGCTCGGTGTCCAGTTCTCTGAGCGTCTCGTCCAGAGTGTCCGTGCTTCCGGCGGACAGGGTTATGGTACCGTTGTCGGTCTTGCCGTTCAGTTCGACCGTATCCTCATCGTCACCCAGCGCTGTGGTCGGTGGAGGTGTGTTGTTGACCTTGATGCCGGTGGCCAGTACGGTCACGCTTATCGAACCGTCCGCCAGGTGGCTGTCATCGATGTCCAGACCGTCTTTCTTGGTCTTCAGGCTCTTGCCTATCCGCTTGGTGATGTAGTCGTTGATGTCGTTCAGCTCCTGCATCTTCAGAGGATTGGTGCGGCTGTAGGTAATGTTGACGATAAGGTTCCTTGCCGTCTCCACGTCGAAGTCCTTCAGAAGAGGTGAGGTGAATGCGCTTTCCACTGCCTTGAAGGCCCTGTCCTCTCCGTCTGCGATGCCCGTGCCTACCAGGGCCATGCCGCTGTTGCGCATCACTGTCTTCACGTCCTGCAGGTCCACGTTCTTGTATCCGGGCTTGGTGATGATCTCGTAGATGCCGCGTACCGCCGCGTCCAGCACGTTGTCGGCTTTCTCAAAGGCTGATGTCACTTCCATGTCCCCGTAAAAGTCGTACATCTTCTGGTTGTCCACGATGATGATGGAGTCGGTGTAGTTGCGTATCTCCTCGATGCCCTCGTAGGCTTTCTGGGAGAATCCTATCTGACTGTCCTCGGGGTAGGTGAGGACGGCGATGGTGAGTATTCCGGCCTCGTGGGCCAGCTGGGCGATTACCGGTGCCGCGCCCGTACCGGTGCCGCCGCCCATTCCGGCAGTAATGAATACCACCTGAATGTTCGGACCGAGGGATTTTTTGAGCTCATCGATGGACTCGAGAGCGGCTTCCCGTCCTACCTTGGGGTCCATTCCTGCTCCACCTCCCTTGGTCAGATTGGTGCCGAGCACTATTTTCTCCGGTATTGGAGACAGGTCCAGGGCGGCCTTGTCCGTGTTGCATACCATGAATTCCACGTTCTCCAGGCCCTCGCCGTACAGGCGGGTGGCCGCGTTGCAGCCTCCTCCGCCCACGCCTATGATTTTGATAATGGCCTTGTTCTCAGTGATGCCGTCAGGCAATATATAATCGTTCATGTCTTTTACTTTTAGAAATGTTATGCTTCATCGTCCGCATCCGTGCCGTCAAACAGGCTTCTGAGGGATTCCCATGGATTCTTGGTTTTCTTCTTCTCTTTCTGCCCGGGCCGGGACGGCTGCCTGGCGTCGTTGCCTGTCGCAGTGCCTGATCCGGTTGTCCCGTTCTGCTCAGGGAACAGTTCTCCGGAAGCCTCGCTCCATGTCCCGGATGCTTCAGGAGCATCATCATGGCTGTCGTCATCTCCGGATTGCTCCTCCAGCCGGAATCCCTCGATTATCAGGCCTACGGCGGTGGATGCCTGGGGTCTGAACACCTGTTCTACGGAGTTCCCGGTAATCACACTGCTGTCGGGGAATCCTATGCGGACATCCATCCCAAGAATGTTTTTCGCCAGGAGCTGGATCAGCGGGAGGTTGGTGGAACCGCCGGTGATTACAGCCCTGCTGCGCAGCTTGTTCTTGAATCCGGATATCTCTATGATGTGCCTTACCGTGGCCAGAATCTCGCAGACGCGCGCCTCTATGGCGGAGCTCAGCTGCTTCGACGGAATGCCTTTCACTGTTACGCCGCTTTCCTTTATGGTGAGTACGGTGTCCTTTGCGAATTCGCTGATACACGTGCCCTTCTGTATCTTCAGCTGCTCGGCGTTCTTTCTGGAGATGCTGCACGTCTGGCTGATATCCTCGGTGACAGAGTCTCCTCCGAACGGGATTACAGCGGCATAGCGCAGGATGTCGGCCTGATAGACCAGCACTCCTGTAGTGCCGGCTCCGATGTCCACAAGGACAGAGCCCAGCTCTTTCTCGTCCTCGGTGAGCAGGGCGGCTCCGGATGCGATAGGAGTCAGGATCTGTGCCCTGGTCTCAATATCCAGCCGGTCAAAGGCGGATTTGCAGTGGTTTACAGCTGCGGCCCTGCCTATGAAGACCTTGTATTCCCCGTCTATCTCCTGGCCGTCCATGTCCTCCGGGTCAGTCTCGCCCATGTGCTCGTCCACGTTGTAGCACTGGGGAGCTACATACAGTACCTGCTCGGACGGCTCCACCTTCCTCATGTACATCTCGTTGAGCATGGAGTCAATCTCCTCTCTGGAGATGCTCCTCTCAGGGTCCTGACGTTCTCTGTGGACAGTGTCGGAGACGCATCTGATGTTCTGCCCTGAGATGTTGGTGTAAACTTTTCTGATGCGGTAGCTCTCCGCCTCGGGGACGGACTGCAGCTGCTCTCTGACGTTATGCAGGGCTGCGGAGACTGCGTTGGCCGCCTTCTGGCTCTTGAGAATCTCTCCGCGGACCACACCGTCGGAGGGGACCTCGCTGTAGCCCACAATCCTTATGCCGGCGGATGTCTTCTCTCCCACTATGGCCGCCACCTTGGATGTGCCTATGTCGATGGCTGTTATGTATCTGCTTTTCATATCGATGTACTTTTTATGATGTCCTTTTTATTGCGTTCGGTGCATACTATCTGGTCTGAAAATTTCAGATTGACAGCGGAATACTTCTCCCATCCGTATGCCGGTACAATCTGTTTGTAGTACGCATTCAGTTTTGCAAATTTATAATCAATATCCTCAATCGCACCGAAAATTATCTTCTGGTCGCCTACCGATGTGTAGAAGACTATGTCTCCGTTGTCCTCCACGTAGATCTGCTGTATCAGGGATTCCCACATCGGATGGCGGTCCAGCCATTGGGCCAGGCTGATAATCTGTCCGACCCACTTCCGGTCTGTCTCTTCAGGCACTCCCCTGTAGCCTTCCTCAAGACGTACCGGGATATGTCCGGAGACAATGGGTACGTATGAGGTAAAAGTGCTGACCCACGGGAATATATATCCGGTGTCGTCGATGTAGAAGGCTCCGTTGCCGGTCTGTATGCGGATGACGGGTCTTCTCTGTGTGATGCTGATGTCCAGGATGCCGTCGTTGGCCAGGGAAGCGTCGCTTTTGCTGATTGCACTCCGGCTGTTGAGCAGGGTCTCGATGTCATGCAGGTTGATCTCGCCTCTGGGCCGGCCCAGAGGGCTGGTGGCTGACGAGGTCAGGATGTCCTTTATGTCGTCAGGGGATACGAAACGGTTGACGGCGCTGTCCAGAATTCTCACCGATACGTCAGTGCACAGGATTTCCCTGCTGCCTTTCCGTGCAAGGATGGATGCGGCTGCGAAATATCCGCAGAATACCAGTACTGCGAGACCAAGAAGAATATATGTGACAACCTTTTTAAGCATATTTTTCTTTCAGCAGGCTCTCAATGGGTTTTACAAATCGGTCAATGTCTCCCGCACCGAAAGTCACTAGGATGTCGGAGTCCTTGTTGCTGATTTCGGCGAGCAGGTCCTGTTTTTCTATTATCCTCTTGTCCTGCAGGGTTATCCTGTCCAGTATCATCTCAGATGACACTCCGGGTATGGGCTCCTCGCGGGCCGGATATATGGGCAGCAGGATGACGGAGTCCAGCAGGCTCAGGCTGGAGGCGAACTCAGGGTAGAAATCCTTTGTCCGCGAGTACAGGTGGGGCTGGAAGATGCCGCAGATTTTCCGGCCCGGCCATATCTGCCGGATGGATGATATGGTGGCCGCCAGCTCGGCTGGATGATGGGCGTAGTCGTCTATGTAGGTATGGCCCGGAATGTTGAGCCTTATGTCGAAACGCCGCACAACTCCGCTGAATGTGGAGATGGCTTTGCGTATGCTTTCCACGGGCGCTCCGTGCAGCATGGCCATCGCGGCCGCGGCTGTGGCGTTCTCGATGTAGACGAGGCCAGGTACGCCTGCGTGAAATTCCTTGAATATGCCGTACGGGGTGTTCAGGGTGAAGAACATGCGTCCTGTGCCGTCGGATACGATGTCAGAGGCGTAGAAGTCCCCCCCGTTTCCGTAAGTGACGATATCTGCCTTCACTCCGGCCTGACGGAACCGCTCCTCCAGCCCTTTTCTGATGATTAAGTACCTGGCAGTCTGTGCTCCGAACTTGACGAAGGTCTCTCTTAGATCTTCTAATCCAGAGTAGATGTCCAGATGATCGGCGTCCATGGAGGTGACGACGGCCGCTTCAGGATGCAGTTGCAGGAATGACCGGTCAAACTCGTCGGCTTCAGCTACAATGACATCGTTGTCGCTCAGGAGAAGATTGGAGCCGTAGTTCTTGGATATGCCTCCCAGAAACGCCGTGCAGCCTTCTCCTGACTCTGTTAGTATATGGGCCAGCATGGTGCTGGTGGTCGTCTTGCCATGGGTGCCGGAGACGGCCAGACACCGCTTGCCCGAGGTTATCTCTCCGAGGGCTTCCGCTCTTTTGACTATGCGGTAGCCGTGTGCCCGGACGTAGACCATCTCCGCCATGTCGGAGGGTACGGCAGGTGTGTAGATGACCAGAGTCTCTTCCGGTGCGGGCGGAATCAGTGATACGTTGCTGTCGAAATGCACCGGGATGCCCTCTTTCTCCAGGGCCTCGGTCACAGGAGACGGTGTCCTGTCGTATCCGGACACATTGAGCCCGGCATGACGGCAGTACCGGGCTATCGCGCTCATGCCGATGCCTCCGATGCCTATGAAATATACGTGACTGTATCTGCTCATGTCCATGTTATTTTATCAGTGCCAGTACTTCTCCGGCTATGACCGCAGCCGCGTCCGGCCTGGCCAGCCTGAGGATGTTTCTCTCAAGCTCCGCTATCCTTTGCCTGTCGGCCAGAAGCTCCTCTATGGCGGGAAGCAGGTCGGTCGCAGCCCTGTCGTCGCAGACCAGGGATGCGGCGTCCTGGTCCACCAGCGCCATGGCGTTGTGGGTCTGATGGTCCTCTGTGACGTTTGGTGACGGAACGAATATCGTGGCCTTGCCGACGGCGCACAGTTCCGATATAGTGCCCGCCCCGGCTCTGGACACTACGATGTCGGCGGCGGCGAAAGCCAGGTCCATCCGGGATATGAAGTCGCAGTTGCGGACGTTGCCGCATATCCTGAGTCCGTCTTTCTCGACAGTGCCTTCCAAGGAACCGAACAGTTCCGAGACGGATGCCGCATATCCCTTGCCGCTCTGCCAGATTATCTGGTACGGGAACCTGCCTCCGTTCTCCCTGCAGGCAGCCTTCATGACGGAATTGAATGTGCCGCAGCCTCCGCTGCCGCCCACTATCAGGACTGTGGGCAGGGACGGATCCAGGGAGAACACCTCCTGCCCAGCCCGTCTCTCCTCGTCCGTACAGGGATGCATGTTGTCCCGGATGGGATTTCCGGTCATGATGATGCGGTCTGCGGGGAAAAAACGCTCCATGCCGCTGTAGGCCACGCATATCCTCCGGGCTCTTTTCCCCAGGATCTTGTTGGTCAGCCCGGCGAATGAGTTCTGCTCCTGTATGAGGGTGGGGATGCCTTTCATCTCCGCCCTCCAGAGCATGGGCGCGCTGGCATATCCTCCGACCCCCACCACTACGTCCGGGCGGAACTCCTTTATGATTCTGCCGGCCCTGCGGATGCTTTTGAGTACCTTGAACGGCACGGACAGATTGGCGGCCGTCAGTCTTCTCTGCAGTCCGGCCACCGGCAGGCCTATTATCCTGTAACCGGCAGCGGGGACTTTCTCCATCTCCATTTTCCCTTCCGCTCCGACAAACAGTATCTCGATATCCGGCTCTATTTTCCTGAGGGCTCCGGCTATTGAGAGGGCGGGGTAGATATGTCCTCCCGTGCCCCCTCCGCTGATTATGATTCTGTGCTGCATGACTGTGCCTCCTTCTGTGCTTTGAGTTTCATGTCTTTGATAACTATAGTCCTGTTGACTGACAGGATGATGCCGAACGCGCTGCTCATGATGATGAGCGACGAGCCTCCGCGGCTGATCATCGGCAGGGTCTGGCCAGTGACCGGGATGATGCCCGTGTTGACGAAGATGTGCAGGAAGGCCTGGAGCGTTATCAGCGTGGACAGCCCCAGGACTGTGATGAGCGAGAAGTCTTTCCTGCAGGACGCCGCGATCCTGAGACAGCGGTAGAAGAACCACAGATACAGGAATATTACTAGGGCCCCTCCTATCAGTCCGTATTCCTCCACTATGATAGAGTAGATGTAGTCGTCGTATGCGTTGGGCAGGATGTCGCGCTTTATGCTGTTGCCGGGACCGCGGCCCAGTATGCCTCCGAGCTGGATGGCTTCCCTGGCCTGTCTCTCCTGGAACTGCTTGTCCTCGAGCTCCTGCAGCTCAGCCGCGCTCATTTCTTCCTCATCACCGCTGAAATGTCTCTCTACCCTGGCGGTGAATGTGTCTATTCGGGAGAATACGCCTGTGAATGTGTGGATTACAAATACCAGACTTACGGCTCCTATCACTATGGGAATGGTCCACAGTACGAACTTCTTGGGTATCTTGGAGCAGATGAGGATGATGAAAGATACGAAGCAGATGATAAGCGTGGCTGACACGCTGCCCAGCAGGCAGAGCAGGCAGGCGATACCCAGAGGCAGCAGTATCTTCAATGCGTATTCCTTGAATGTGTCGAACTTGGAGACCTCAATCACCCTGGCCAGGTACAGGACGATGGCTATCTTGGCTATCTCGGAGGGCTGTATGCTTATGCCTGCGATTGTTATCGTCCTCAGCTGGTGGGTTATTACGGGTATCGCCAGCAGGATGATGGCGATCAGCATCAGCCAGTAAGAGCCCCGGCGGTAAAGTCTCAGCGGTATCTTGTAGCATAGCAGCACCATCAGGAATCCGGCGAGAAAATATCCGGCCTGTCTCAGCATTATGCTGAACGGCGTGGTGTCACCGCGGTACGCCAGAGCACTGGAGGCGGAGTAAACCACGGCCAGGGAGATCATCGCGAAGAAGAGGAAGATCACCCAGATGGCCCTGTCGCCTTTCAGTTTGCTGATTCTATTCTCCAGTACTGAACTCATATTACAGTTCCCTTACTGCTTGTTTGAACTGGCGCCCCCTGTCCTCGTAGTTCCTGAACAGGTCGAAGCTGGCGCAGCATGGGGAGAGCAGCACCACGTCACCGTCCTGGGCCAGTCTGCTGGCTTTGTCTACGGCCTCTTTTGCCGAAGACGCATCCTCAATGGTGTTTAGTATGCCGCTGAATGACTCGTGCAGTTTCCGGTTGTCCTTTCCGAGGCAGACCAGGGCTTTCACCTTGGCCTTGACCAGGTCTGCTATCTCCGAGTAGTCGTTGCCCTTGTCTGTGCCTCCGGCAATCCAGACCACCGGCCGGTCCATGCATTCCAGGGCGTACCAGGTGGAATTGACATTGGTGGCCTTCGAATCGTTGATGTAGAGCACTCCGCCCACGCTCATCACGTTTTCCAGGCGGTGCTCGATGTTCTTGAACGTGGCCAGGCTTCGACGTATGACATCGTTGGTGATGTTCATGATTTTACCGGCTATGGCTGCGGCCATGGAGTTGTAGATGTTGTGCTTGCCCTTGAGCGAAAGCTCTTCCGTTGGCAAGCTCCACTCCTCGCCCTCGTAGCGGAGGGTTATCTTGTCATCATCGGCAAAGGCTCCTTCGCTTACCTCGTGTCTTTCGGAGAAGGGAAGCATCTTGGCCCTTAGTACTATCTCGTTGATGTGGCCGACAGTTATGCTGTCATCGTCGCAGAAGATGAAGCAGTCCTGTTCCGACATATTGCGGGTGATGCGGAACTTTGCCCGTACATAGTTCTGCATCTTGTGGTCGTAGCGGTCCAGATGGTCCGGGGTGATGTTGAGGATGATGGCTATGTCGGCCTTGAAGTCATACATGCCGTCAAGCTGGAAGCTGCTGAGCTCCAGAACGTAAATGTCAAAGTCCTCGGTCGCCACCTGGTAGGCGTAGCTCTTGCCGATGTTGCCGCCGAGTCCGACGTTGAGACCAGCGTTGCGCAGCATGTAGTAGATGAGAGAGGTGGTCGTGGTCTTGCCGTTGCTGCCGGTGACGCAGATTTTCTTCGCTCTGTCGTATCTGCCGGCGAACTCTATCTCCGATATCACGGGTATGCCTGCCCTTATGGCCTCGCTGACTATGGGCGCGCTGTCCGGGATACCGGGACTTTTTACTATCTCATCCGCGTTGAGAATCTTCTCCCTGCTGTGCCCCCCTTCCTCGTAGGCTATGCCGTACTTGTCGAGAGTAGCCTTAGCCTCCGGCGATATGGAGCTGTTGTCGGACAGAAAGACGTCCAGACCCTTTACTTTTGCGAGGACGGCGGCTCCTACGCCGCTCTCACCGCCTCCAAGTGCTACAATCCGTTTCATGATTATCTTATTTTCAGTGTGATAATTGTCAAAATCGCAAGTATGACGCTGATAAGCCAGAACCGCATGACGATCTTGGCCTCAGGTATGGCCCTGACCGGCTTTTTGATCAGGGCGGGTACTCCTTCCTTCTGGAAGTGGTGGTGCAGCGGGGACATCTTGAACACTCTGCGGCCCTCGCCGTATTTTTTCTTTGTATACTTGAAATACAGTCTCTGGATGATGACCGAGAGGGACTCGGCCAGGAATATGCCGCAGAGTATGGGCAGCAGCAGCTCCTTGCGGATAAGGACCGCAGTCACTCCGATGATGCCTCCCAGTGCAAGACTGCCGGTGTCTCCCATGAACACCTGGGCAGGGTAGGAGTTATACCACAGGAATCCCAGCAGGGCTCCGATCAGGGCCGACATATATACCACGATCTCGCCTGAGTCCGGGATGTACATGATGTTGAGGTAATCTGCGTAGATGACATTTCCGGAGAAGTACGCCAGGATGCCCAGGACGGCTCCGACGATGGCCGTTACACCGGCGGCGAGTCCGTCCATGCCGTCGGTCAGATTGGTGCCGTTGGAGGTGGCCGTGATGATAAAGATGATGACCAGTATATAGATTACGACCTGAAGCAGTTCCTTGGTCTTGCCGCTGCCGAGGGCCAGCCAGGCGTAGTCAAACTCGTTGTCCTTTACGAACGGTATGGTGGTCAGGGTGCTTATGGTGTCCTCGTGTACGCATATCGTGATGCCCACCGCGAGTCCCAGGATGACCTGTCCCACGATCTTGTATTTGCCGGGCATTCCCTCCTTGTTCTTGCGGAAGACCTTGATGTAGTCGTCCGCGAAGCCGAGACAGCCCAGCCATACCAGAGTGATCAGCAGCAGTTGGATATACATGTTGGTCAGGTCTCCGAACAGCAGCACCGCGATGAGTATCGCACCGAGGATGAGTACCCCGCCCATCGTGGGAGTGCCTTTCTTGGCCAGCTGCCCTTCCAGACCCAGGTCGCGGATCTCCTCTCCGAGCTGCTTGCGCTGCATGTATTTTATGAACTTCTTTCCGAAACAGAGAATCAGCACAATCGCAGTGATGCTCGCCAGGATGGAGCGCACAGAGATGTACTGCATGATTCCCGAGCCGGGGAAGTCCAGATACTGAAAATGTTCGAACAGATGGTATATCATAGCACTTCTTTTATGACATCCTTGTCGTCAAAATGCGATTTCACGCCGTTTACTATCTGATAGTCCTCGTGCCCTTTGCCGGCTACGAGTACTATGGCTCCGTCCGGAGCGGTCATTATGGCCGTGCGGATGGCTTCCCGGCGGTCAGTGATGAAAATGGACTTTGCCATGCCCTCCGCGTCCAGTCCTTCCTTCATGTTCCCGATGATGTCCTCCGGCTTCTCGAAACGGGGGTTGTCGGAGGTGATGACCAGCCGGTCCGCGTAGCGGGCTCCGATGGCGGCCATCTCCGGTCTTTTGGTACGGTCCCGGTTGCCTCCGCAGCCGAATACGGCAATGACCGGAGCTCCGCCGCTGATCTCCCGGAGTGTCCTGAGCACGTTCTCCAGCGCGTCAGGAGTATGGGCGTAGTCTACGACTGCCGTTATCCCCCTCTGTCCTTTGAAGTATTCCATCCTGCCGGGTACCGGTCCCATCGCGCTGATACTCCTAAGAGTCTCCTCCCTGTCGGCGCCAAGCAGCAGGGCGGTACCGTACACTGCGCAGATATTGTGCGCGTTGTAGTCCCCTATAAACCGTGTCCAGACTTCCGTTCCGTTGATGTTCAGCAGGTACCCTTCCAGACTGCGCTCCACTATACGGACCTTGAACTCAGCCATGCTGCCCTCGGAGTAGCGGTAGACCCTGGCTGTGGTGTTCTGGACCATGATGGAGGCGTTGCGGTCATCGGAGTTGATCAGGGCAAATGCGTCCTTGTCCAGGGAGTCGAACAGGAGCTTCTTGCAGCGGATGTACTCGCTGAAGGTCTTGTGGTAGTCCAGATGGTCGTGGGTGATGTTGGTGAATACCGCGCCCCTGAAGTGCAGACCCCTTACGCGGCCCTGGTGCAGGGCGTGTGAGCTTACTTCCATGAATCCGTATTCACAGCCGCGGTCGACCATCATGCGCAGCAGCCGGTTGACGGTTATCGGGTCCTGGGTGGTGTTGGTGGTCTCGAAACGCTCCCCGCAGACGTAATTGGCTATGGTGGACAGCAGGCCGCAGCAATAGCCCATCCCTGAGAACAGGCGGTAGAGCAGGGTGGCTATGGTGGTCTTGCCGTTCGTGCCGGTGACTCCGACCAGGCTCAGCTGACGGCTCGGGTGTCCGAAGAAATTGCCGGCGATGTCGGCCGCAGCCGCTCTGGAATCCGCGACCCGGATACCTGTGAGCCTGAGGGAAGCAATCTCAGCAGCGGCCTCCGCCTTGCTGTAGACCACGGTGCGGGCTCCGGCCTCAGCCGCATTCCGGATATATGAGTGTCCGTCACTGTCGAATCCGTCTATGGCGATGAACAGACTGCCTGCAGAGCATTGTCTTGAGTCGGAGGTCACGTCTGTGATATCCTTGTCATGGCAGCCGGTCGTTTCCAGCACCTCTATACCTTTTAATATGTTGTCAAGCCTCATATCTTGTATTATTTCAAAGTGAGTGTAATTTGCTTTCCCTTTTCCAGCGGGTCTCCTGCCGCAGGAGTCTGTGACGAGACCCTGCCTGACCCATGGAACACGACCTTGTAGCCTTCGTTCTCCAGAAGGTATACGGCGTCCTTAATCCCCATGCCCTCCACGTCGGGGACGATGCCCTGCTCTATGGCTAGACCGCTGATGGACTGCTCGCCAGAACTCTTGTCCAGGTCTACGTGTATCCAACCGTCTTCCACCGGCCTTGTGCGCATGGGCATATAGTCTATCGGCATCCCTTTCTGGCCGGCCAGGCCGGAGGCTAGCCTGGGATTGTCCGGAGGGGTCTTGCCGGCGGAGCTGAGCGGCCGGTTCCATTCAGGATGCGAGGCGTATATCTTGTCCGCTATGCGTTTGAATACAGGTGCCGCCCAAGTCGCTCCGTAGAAGTTGCCCTTCGTCTTGCCGGTGTACAGCACTACGATGCAGGAGTATTTCGGGTCATCGGCCGGAAAATATCCGGCGAACGACGCCTGATGCCTGCGATAGCCCTCACTGTCCTCGTATCTGCCGTTTATGGCTACTCTGGCCGTACCTGTCTTTCCGGCTATGGCGTATCTTTCGTCATTGCATATTTTGGCGGTACCTTCCTCGACCACGCCCCTGAGGGCCTTTCTGACGGCTTTGAGAGTGCTCTTGGAGCAGATGGAGCCGCTTACGACTGTCGGACCTGAGCTTTCTTCCACGATACCGTCCTTCTCGAAGTCCTCAATGAAGTAGGGCCTCATCATCTTGCCGCCGTTGGCCACGGCGTTGTAGAATGTCAGGATGTGCATGGGCGTGACAGTCAGGGCGTATCCGTATCCCAGACTGGCCAGGGTGGAGCCGGACCACTGCGGGTCGTCGGGACTGGTTATGTAGGCGTACCCTTCTCCGCCGATATCGAGATTGAGTTTCTCGACCAGCTTCATGTTGTGCAGACGGGACACGTAGGTGGCAGGATCGTCGCCGTAGGCCTCGGTGATCATCTTGGCGAAAGCGATGTTGGACGATTTCTCGAATGCCTCCAGGGCCGTCATCTTGCCGTATCCGCCCCTGTGCGTGTCGGTAATCCAGTGTCCGGCGTAACGCCACCTGCCGTCGCCTCCGTCGACTTCGGTGTCCAGGGTGATGCATCCGTCCTCGATCATGGCCATCAGGGCGGCCAGCTTGAGAGTAGAGCCAGGCTCGGTCGCGTGGGCGATGGCGTAGTTGTAGGACTCGTCGAAGGTTCCGTCACTTTTCTTGAACATGTTGGCAATGCCCCTTATGGCTCCGGTCTTGACATCCATTATGACTGCCGTACCTCCTTCAAAGACATCGCTCATGGCCAGCTGCTCCCTCAGCTCGGTCTCAGCGGCCTCCTGTATGCGTACGTCTATCGTCGTTCTGATATCGTATCCGTCAACAGCCGGTACGACAGAGGCTCCGTTCACCGGTATCCACTGGTCTCCGAGGGTGCGGTGTATAGTCTGTACGCCCTTCTCGCCGCGCAGCTTGTAGTCGTAGGTGTACTCGATTCCCGTTCCGCCTCCGTCAGCGTTAAGATATCCTATGGTACGGTTGGCCAGCTTTCCGTAGGGATTGACTCTCTCGCTGTCAGTGTCGACTATGAGCCCTCCCTTGAACTGTCCCAGCCTGAATACCGGGAACTGTCTGATCTCAGTCAGCTCTCCGAAGTCCACTTTACGGTCCCCTATTTTAAGGTATCTCTTGCCGGCCTTCCTTGCGCTGAGCAGCTCATTCTTGTAGGCCCGTGCCGACTTGTCCCGGAACATGTCCGACAGGCAGCGGGACAGGGAGTCTATCTTGGGCATCAGGACGCTGTCAGGCATGGCTTTGGAGTCCCAGTGCAGGTCGTAGACCGGAATGGATACCGCCAGCGGGCGTCCGTCATAAGATAGGATGCTGCCTCTGGACGGTTCCAGTACCTGCTCTTTATAGATGTCGTCCAGCGTGACCCTGTCCTTGTTGACCTGGACGAGGATGATGCGGACTATCGCTCCAAATCCGGCCAGAAGGAAGAGCAGGTATACATAGATAAATCTGGTGAATGTACTTGTCTTGGCCATGCGTCAGTCCTCCTTAAGGTTGATTCTCGTAGGCGGCGTGTCCGGAGGCAGGAGCTCCAGGCCGTTCTCCTCGAGCAGTTGTTCTATCTCACCTCTTTTGCCGGTGTACAGCAGCCGGGTATATTTGCCCATATACTCCGAGCGGAGGTTGCGCAGGGTCTCCTCATTGCGGGCGATTCTCTGCATGGTGTTGCGTGTCCAGAAATGGATGCTGATGTAGACGAGCACCAGGATGAATATGTAGATGATGAATTTCCAATTCTTTGTCAGGCCGCGCCTGGCCAGTACCTGTCCTCCCAGTACGTTTTCCAGAATCTCCTTTTTCATACGGCTTTTTTCCGTGCGGCCCTCAGTTTCGCGCTTCTGGCCCTTGTGTTGCGCATTATCTCGTTTTCCCCGGGGAGGACGGGCTTTCTGGTAATGACATCGAAGGGACAGTCTTTGCGGCCGTACAGGTCGGTGGTGTCTTTTCCCTCTACATTCCCGGTCTTGAAAAAATTCTTGACCATGCGGTCTTCGAGGGAGTGATATGTTATGATTACGGCCGTGCCCCCCGGTCTGAGGGACTTGCCGATACCGGTCAGAAGACGCTCCAGGCATTTCATCTCGCCGTTGACCTCGATCCGCAGGGCCTGGTATACTTTGGCCAGGAACTTGTGCGGTGCGGCTGCGGGCAGGATGCTCTTCAGCGCATTGTTCAGGTCGGTTGTAGTCTTTATCGGTTTGACGGACCTTGCGGAGCAGATAAGGGAGGCTGCTTTCCGGCTGCCTTCCACTTCTCCGTACAGGCGGAGGATGCCGGCGAGGGACTCCTCGTCGTAGCTGTTGAGTATGTCCGCCGCATTCTGTCCGGAGGAGGTGTTCATCCTCATGTCCAGGTCAGCGTCGAACCGGAATGAGAATCCTCTTTCCGGAGTGTCGAACTGATGGGAGGAGACTCCGAGGTCGGCCATGATGCCGTCTACCCCGTCATAGCCCATATATCTGACATAGTTGTGAATGAACCGGAAGTTGGCCCGCACAGCTGTCACTCTTTCATCCTGCGGGGCATTTGCCACGGCTTCCGGATCCTGGTCGAATACAATCAGTCTGCCGCATTCTCCCAGTCGTGAGAGTATGGCGCGGCTGTGGCCGCCTCCGCCGAGAGTGGCGTCCACATATACTCCGGAGGGCTTTATCCCGAGCATATCCATGCTTTCCTCAAGCAGGACTGGTGTATGGTAAGATTCAGACATGGCTGACAGATTATCCTAGTATCTTTTTGGCCAGGGCGGCAAACGCACTCTCGTCCATAAGGGAACTTTCGTACCTCTCCCTGGCCCATAATTCAATCTTGTGGTCGTTGCCGGCGAATATCACCTCTTTCCCGGCGCCAATGCTGTCCAGAAGCTGCCTGGGAATGGATATCCTGCCCAGTTTCCCGTCCGGCTCGACAACGGCCCTTCCGCTCATGTATCCTCTCCAGAAAGTGGAGTGCTCCGGATTGAAGAAATTGAGCCTGGACTTGATGTCCTCGGACTCTCTTTCCCACTCGCGGTAGGTGTAGATGTCGAGACAGGGGGAGTAAAGGTTCTTTTTTACAACGAGACGCATGGGCTCATCGGAGTCCATAAGAGCCTTGAACGCAGAGGGAAAGACCAGCCTTCCCTTGTCGTCAATCCTGGCTTTGTATTCTCCGATGAATTTCGTCATTGCGTTGTGGGTTTATTTCCTGCAAAAATAACTAAAATCTTACATATACTTCCACTTTTTTACATTTTTTTCCACAATTTGGAATTCTTTTCTAAATTTGTAACATGAATTTTCAGGAACTAAAAGAAAGAGTGCTGACAGACAGGCTTTTCAAAGGAGTCGTGATAGGAGTGCTGTCCACTCTTGCCATCGAATTACTCATTCTCGTTATAGCGTGGATTGTAAAGATCATTCCGGCTCCGGTCCGTGATACAGGACCGCTGCCTTCCTCTTGCCCGGATTATCCGGAACAGGATGCCGGGCCTGAGTCCGCGACTGTCCGGGATGACGACGAAGTCTACGAATACGGTATCCCTCTCTCCAGGTACCGCAAGGTGGAGGGAAATATCCGCAAGGGAGAGTTTTTTTCCACGCTCATGACCAGGCTGGGGGCCTCCCAGAGTGACATATATGCTCTGGATGCCTTGTCAAAAGGGGTCTTTGACATGAGGCAGATGAAGGTGGGCTATCACTATCATGCTTACTATCTGCCCGGGGAACCGGACACCTTGGCTCAGGTCGTGTATGAGAAGGACAATGCTTCCTATGTGGTCTTTACTCTCCGCGACTCCCTGTCGGTCAGGGTGGAGGACAAGGATGTGGTCAATACGATAGGCTATGTGGAGGTGAATATAGAGAACTCCCTGTGGCAGGATATAATAGATGCCGGTGCTCCGGCCCTGCTGGCAGTCTCTCTTGCGGACATATACGCATGGAGCATTGACTTCTTCGGTCTTCAGAAAGGGGACTCGTTCAAGGCCGTATATGAGAAGTCCGAATGCGACGGAGAGATACTCGATGTAGAGCGTGTCCTGTACGCTGAGTTCACGCATGGAGACCAGGTTTACAAGTCTTACTGGTTTGATGACGGCAGTGGCAATTATTACTGGAACGAGAAAGGGGAGAGTATGCGCAAGGCCTTCCTCCGTGCGCCTTTGAGCTACACGAGAATCAGTTCCGGCTTTACATACAGCAGGAGACATCCCATAACCCGAAAAGTCAGGCCTCATACCGGTATAGACTATGCGGCCCCGGCGGGAACCGAGGTGATGAGCATAGGAGACGGGGTCGTGGTTTATAAAGGATTCAAGACCGCGGAGGGCAATATGGTGAAGATCAAGCACAATTCAGTATATACGTCGGCATACCTGCATCTGTCCCGCTATGGTAAGAACATCAGTGTGGGACAGAGAGTCAAGCAGGGGCAGGTGATAGGCTATGTGGGCAGTACCGGTTATTCTACCGGCCCCCACCTGGATTTCCGTATATGGAAGAACGGGACCCCTATCAATCCTCTCAAGATGGAGTCGCCTCCGGCCGAGCCTCTATCAAAGGACGACATGCCCGCGTTCCTGAAGAGCATGAAGGAGTCTGAGAACGCCGCCTCGCGTTTCGGTGCGCGTACGGTGCTGAGACAGATGGTGGA
>DVHR01000068.1 GCA_018711925.1 Candidatus Coprenecus pullicola | reverse complement strand
TCGCCTCCATAATCTTGACAGTGTTGTAGTAACCGGAAAAGTCATCCTGATCTGCGGAAGTTACTCCCAAAGGGCTGTCAGACCACTCAAAGCCGGTCTTGGGAGAGAAAGGATCCGAATTGTCCTTGACATCAGATAAAGCCACTGCAAAGCCATGAATCTCATCAATACCTGCCGCATTATAATCTGAAAGATCTGAATCAGCGGCACCCGACTTAAAGACAACGCCAACCACCGTCTTGCCGTCAAGAGGAGACTCGTTTCCCGAACTCCATGTACCGTCGCTGTAATAATAGTCTCCAACGGCTGGAGGGGTTACTGGTGGCTTTCCTGTCTCAAAAGCACATGAGGCCACATCCGAATATTCCTTGTCCGCGCTTACCGCAACCGCATAAAAAACATATGATGCCTCATACTCAAGGTTCTTAATGGACAAGGGTTCTGATACATCCAAAGGCAGGTTACTGCCGTCAGCCGACAATATATCTGCGGAAGGAGCGGGTTCGGACGAAGGAAGACATACACAAAAGGCTGCATCTGCATCTTTCAGAGAATATGTCACAAAAGCAGAGTTTCCGTCAACCTTTATCTCACTTATAGTGACTTCAGGCACTATGGGAACGTGCTCTCGGGTTGTCATATCCGCTTTTGTCACCATTGATGTAAGTCCTTCGGAATTTCTCGCAGCAGCAAAGATGACATATCCGGTAGAAGGAATAAGCTCAGCCGCCGTATACTCTTTTTCTGAAACCGGGTCTGCCGACTTTCCCTCATTCATGATTCCGGCAGCATCGGGAGCCGGATCTGATGCAGGCAATACCATATAGCGTACCTCAGCCGCATTTTCAGGGATAAGAGTGAATGTCAGAAAATCCTCTCCGGATTCACCCGTCGCAATCTTTACGGAGGGTGTCAACTCGGTAGGCTCATCACCGCCACCTTCGTCTTTTCCGGCCCTGTCGCAGGATACGGCAAAACACAGCACTGCTGACATGCACAGCATACCTGCTAGTTTGTTCAAATAAAAAATTTTTTTCATAAGAGTGTATTTTAATTTGGTTAAAATTGTACGCTTTGCGCCTCATCCGCTTACAAAGTTATTGCAGCGGTTCGCGGCTTTCCAAATTTTATTTTTCCGAATATTTTAAAATCAAGAATCAGGAAGAATTTTACGGTTCTGGAGTTCCTTGCGGTAACGTCCGGGAGGGAGACCCGTCTCCTTGCAGAATGCGTTGTAGAACACGCTCATGGAGGCATACCCAACCTCGTCGGCAATTTGTTTCAGCGGCATCTCGTCCTCCCGGGACATGAGCCTGATCGCTTCCGCTATACGGTACATGTTGAGCCATGATGAGAACGACTGACCGGCATAGTGATTGACGGCTTTTGAGACATAAGTGCGGTTGCTGTCAGTCATCTGGGCTAAAAGGTCCAGGGACACGTCCTTTTGACGGAACAGTTTGTCCTTGGACATAAAGGCGTCCAGTTTCAGGAAAAGTTCCCTTTCGGCGGCATCCTTGTCATCGTAAGGCGG
This sequence comes from Candidatus Coprenecus pullicola, assembly GCA_018711925.1. Lineage (GTDB taxonomy): Bacteria > Bacteroidota > Bacteroidia > Bacteroidales > UBA932 > Coprenecus > Coprenecus pullicola. The sequence continues at coordinate 25,420 of DVHR01000068.1, read as the reverse complement.
AGTGTTGACCTGCTTTACTCCGGCCTGAAGCATTTCTATCTGTTGGACGTAATGGACATGCTGGTCCACAAGTATCCTGCACATCCGCTTCTGCCTCCTCCACAGCAGATAGAAAGAGGCTACCAGCAGAAAAGCAATCAGAGAGACAAACACCCAGATCATGTTTCTTCTCCGCATCTTCATCAACTCCAGCTCATTTGTGCTCAACTCCAACTCATGCCGCATACGCTGGTTGGACAGAAGAAGAGAATTGAACTCCCTTTCCCGCTCCACTATGGTATCAAGGCTCTCGCGCAGCTGCCTGTAATAATACCGCAGCATTTCGGTGGAACCGCTGTCGCAATAGATGTCCGTCAGCCTGCGCAGCAGTTCCAGACGGAACTCCACATTGCCGTGGTTATTGGAAATTTCCAAACCCAGCTTATACAGGTCCGCCGCTTTTTCCGTCTTTCCTCTCAACTCACAACACTTACCGTAATTGAGGTATATTCTGGACATGGTTCCCGGCTCGGTATTGTAAGGATGCCTCAACGCCACGCTATAGTGCTCCTCAGCCTCACCATAACTGCCATACGCCATGCACAGGTCTCCGAAAAGCAGCTCGACCGTGGCCGTCAGAGAACTGAAATTGCCCTCATGCACGATAGAGTCTGCCCGCTCTATCCAAAGTCCGGCAGCCTTATAGTCTTTCTTCATGTAGTGCATCTGTGCCATCGCCAGATAAGTCAGGCTCTCCGAGAATCCGGAGATATGACATGAATCCACAATATTCAGCGCCTCCATGGCATACGGCATCCCACTGTCATCCGAACGGAGGTAGTAGACATTGACTATATTGGTCAGCAATCCCACCCTGTCATACTGATTGTCCACTGCGGTGGCTGCCTCATACCCTTGAAGAAAACACCACAAGGCTTCAGAGTAATCCAGCTTGAACTTAATCGCATACAATGCCTTCGTATTGTAGAATACGATTTTGGACGGTAGGCTGCCGTTATCCACGCCCAACTGCTCGGCCATCTGTATCCAGTACCTGGCAGAATCCTCACTCTCAGTGAACATATAGGCCTGGGCCGTCATCACCGAAAGCATCAGGGCTGTACTGCTGTCACCGCTCAGCAGGGCCGAATCCAACGCGGGTCTGGCAGCCACAATAACAGAATCATACTGTCCGGTCTGATTGTACTTAGCCCAGCGCGACAGATACTCAGAGTCCCTTGATGCGTCCATACTGCCTCTGGCTTCCAGACTCAGGAACGGAGAGAAGACAAAGACCGCCGTCAATAACAGTATGTCCCTCAAACAGCCCATCCAGCTAATCCAGCTTAAGCACAGCCATGAAGGCGGACTGGGGCACTTCGACATTGCCGATCTGGCGCATGCGCTTCTTGCCTTTCTTCTGCTTCTCCAGCAGCTTGCGCTTACGGGTGATGTCTCCTCCGTAGCACTTGGCAAGCACGTCCTTACGCACGGCCTTTACGGTCTCTCGGGCGATAATCTTTGCCCCGATGGCGGCCTGGATCGCTATCTCAAACTGCTGGCGCGGGATGAGCTCCTTGAGCTTCTCGCAGATACGACGGCCGAAGTCGTAGGCCCTGTCCCTGTGAATCAGAGAGGACAGTGCATCCACGGACTCTCCGTTGAGCAGGATGTCCAGCTTGACCAGGTCGGCCTTCTGGTAGCCGATGATATGGTAGTCGAAAGAGGCATAGCCCCTGGATATGGACTTGAGCTTGTCGTAAAAGTCGAAGACTATCTCGGCCAGCGGCATATCGTATGTAAGCTCCACACGGTCCGCAGTGAGAAAATGCTGCCCTTTCAGCACTCCCCGCTTGTCCAGGCAGAGCTTCATTATCTGGCCGAAATACTCGCTCTTGGATATGATCTGGGCCCGGATGTAAGGCTCCTCGATATAGTCTATGAGAGTCGGGGCCGGAAGGCCGGAGGGATTGTGGACGTCCACCACCTCGCCCTGAGTGGTATATACTTTATAAGATACGTTGGGCACGGTCGTTATCACGTCCATGTCGAACTCGCGGTAGAGCCTTTCCTGCATAATCTCCAGATGAAGCAGGCCGAGGAAGCCGCAGCGGAAACCGAAACCGAGAGCCAGCGAGGACTCAGGGTCAAAGACCAGTGAGGCATCGTTGAGCTGGAGCTTCTCCAGCGAGGCCCGCAGGTTCTCGTACTCATCGGTCTCAACGGGATAGACTCCCGCAAAGAGCATGGGCTTGACCTCCTCGAATCCGGCGATGGACTCGGAACAGGGCCGGTCCACATGGGTAATGGTATCGCCGACCTTTACCTCCACGGCCGTCTTGATGCCGGAAATGATATAGCCTACATTGCCGGTGGTGACTTCCTCCGTAGGGCACATCTTAAGCCTCAGGTAACCCACCTCATCTGCCTCGTATTCCTTTCCGGTGTTGAAGAACTTCACCTTGTCCCCTCTGCGTATTACTCCGTTTACTACCTTGAAATAGGCTATCACTCCCCTGAACGGATTGAACACAGAGTCGAAGATCAGGGCCTGGAGCGGAGCCTCAGGGTCGCCCTTAGGAGCAGGGAAACGATCCACGACGGCATCCAGGATTGCCGGTACGCCCTCGCCGGTCTTCGCGCTGCACAGCAGGATATCCTCCCTGTCGCAGCCTATCAGGTCCATTATCTGGTCGCTCACCACGTCCACCATGGCCGCGTCCATGTCTATCTTGTTGAGCACAGGGATAATCTCCAGGTCGTGGTTGATGGCCAGGTAGAGATTGGATATGGTCTGCGCCTGGATACCCTGAGTCGCGTCAACTACCAGAAGTGCGCCCTCGCATGAGGCTATGGCCCTGGAGACCTCATAGGAGAAGTCCACGTGGCCCGGAGTGTCGATAAGGTTGAGGATGTATTTCTCACCTTTATAATTATACACCATCTGTATCGCATGGCTCTTGATGGTGATGCCCTTCTCCCGCTCCAGATCCATGGAATCCAGCACCTGGTCCTCCATCTCACGCTCCGTCAGCGTGTGCGTATACTCCAGAAGACGATCCGCCAGCGTACTTTTCCCGTGGTCTATATGCGCTATTATGCAAAAGTTACGGATATTTTTCATCTCAATGGCAAAATTAGATGCAAAGATACATTATTTTCACAGTTTCTAAAATTCGTGCTATCTTAGCGCAATAAACATTTTTAACTGATATGACAGATACCGAAAGACTGACTCAGACAGCGTCCCAGGTCAGAAGGGACATTGTGAGAATGGTCACTCAGGCCGGGTCAGGGCATCCCGGCGGCTCCTTGAGCAGCACTGACATAGCTACTGCCCTGTTTTTCAAAGAAATGAAACACTCCCCGGAGCACTGGGACCGCAGCGGAAAGGGCAACGATATGTTCTTCCTCTCAGCGGGCCACATGTCCCCCCTGTTCTACAGCGTACTGGCACGGAGCGGGTACTTCCCCGTAAAGGAACTGGCCACTTTCCGCCACCTGGGTTCCAGACTCCAGGGGCATCCGTCCACAGACCACGGACTTCCCGGCGTGTACATGCCCTCTGGCTCTCTCGGACAGGGACTGTCAGTAGCCTGCGGAGCAGCCCTCGGCAAGAAACTGGACAAGGATGACCGCAAGGTCTACGTCCTCGTAGGAGACGGCGAGAGCGAGGAAGGCCAGATATGGGAGGCCGCCATGTTCGCCGCCCATCACAGGATCGACAACCTCATCGCCATGACAGACTGGAATCACCAGCAGATAGACGGCACGGTGGAGTCCGTCATCGGACTGGGCGACCTGGAGGTCAAATGGAAAGCCTTCGGATGGGAATGCATCACCGCTGAGGGCAATGACATGCAGGCAGTTCTGGATGCCTTTGACAAGGCCCACAGCCTCTGCGGGCACGACAAGCCGGTGATGATTCTGTTCAAGACCGTCATGGGCAAGGGTGTGGACTTTATGGAAGGCACCAACAAATGGCACGGCAAGGCTCCCTCCGCGGAGCAGTGCGAGGCCGCCCTGGCTCAGATTAAAGAAACTCTCGGAGATTTTTAAGATTTTTGAAAAATGGAAAAATTTATAAATACAGGAAATAAGGACACCCGTTCCGGCTTCGGAGCCGGACTTGCCGAGATAGGCAATGAGGACGAGAGAATCGTCGGACTGTGCGCCGATCTCACCGGTTCTCTCAAGATGGACCAGTTCGCCAAGGAGCATCCCGAGCGTTTCTTCCAATGCGGAATCGCCGAGGCAGATATGATTGACGCGGCCGCCGGCCTGTCCCTCAGCGGCAAGATTCCCTTCGCCGGGTCATTCGCAAACTTCGTGACCTCCAGAGTCTACGACCAGATACGTCAGTGCGTATGCTACGGCAATGCCAATGTCAAGATAGCAGCGTCCCATGCCGGCATAACCCTCGGAGAGGACGGAGCTACCCATCAGGTGATGGAGGACATCGGCATGATGAGGATGCTTCCGCGCATGACTGTCATCAATCCCTGCGACTACAATCAGACCAAGGCCGCCACAATAGCCGCCGCGAAGTACGATGGCCCCGTATACCTGCGTTTCGGACGTCCGTCTGTGCCCAATTTCACCCCTGAGAATCAGACATTCGAGATAGGCAAGGCCCTGCGTCTCGTAGAGGGAGGAGATGTCTCCATCTTCGCCACAGGCCATCTGGTATGGGAAGCCCTGCTGGCTGCCGAGGAGCTGGAGAGACAGGGAATATCCGCAGAAGTCATTGACATACATACCATCAAGCCGCTGGATACGGAGGCCGTGCTCGCGTCCGCAGCCAAGACCGGAGCCGTAGTCACCGCCGAGGAGCACCTGATAGCCGGAGGTCTCGGAGAACTGATAGCCGGAGTGCTCATCCGGACACGTCCGTGCCCTATGGAATTCGTAGCCGTGGACGACCAGTTCGGACAAAGCGGCACACCGGCCGGACTGATGGAACTTTACGGTCTGGACAAGGCTCACATAGTATCGGCCGCCATTAAGGCCATCTCCAGAAAATAATCGCTGATGGACGACAGGGAGATACTGGCCGCACTTAGAGAAGAAGGCAATGAGAACTATGCCTTCAACCTGTTGGTGCGCAAATACTCCCAGCGTCTGTACTGGCATATCCGCAGGGCCGTCCTGGATCACGACGAAGCTGACGACCTGCTGCAGAACACCTTTATAAAAGCCTGGAAGAACCTGCCCTACTTCAGGGAGGAGTCCAGGCTTTATACGTGGCTCTACCGGATAGCCACCAACGAGACCATCAATTTCCTAAAGAGCAAGCGTCTGAGGACTATGCTGTCCATGAGCGGGTATGAGTCCTCCATAGCCGACAGGCTGGCGTCCGATCCGTATTTCACCGGAGACGAGATATCCCGCAGGCTGTACCAGGCCATATCCAAGCTGCCGCCCAGACAGAAGATGATCTTCAATATGAGATACTTCGATGAACTGAAATTCACCGAGATAGCTGAGATTCTCAACCGCTCGGTCGGCGCGGTAAAAGCCTCCTATCACCATGCTTACACCAAGATTCAAGGTTTTTTAAACGAAAACGATTAATCCAAAACGGCAGATGACTGTCTAAAGTACAGTATGAATGAGGATATAAGACATAACAATCCGTTCACCGTCCCCGAAGGATATTTCTCAGAGTTGGAGGACAGGCTACGGGAGATAGCCGTGACACCTGAGCCTGAGCATGTAGGGTGGCTGGCAAAAGTCAAGCCCGCGGTCATGCTGACTCTGATGTTCGGTGTCATCGCCGGGTTCGGATGGATCGTATCCCGTATTACGGGCCTGCTGTACACAGACCCTATGGAATCGGAAGATCCCATCACGGCCATGATTGAGGAAGGCTGGCTCGAGAGCAGCTTCATCTATGCGTACAGCGATGAGATAGATGTGGATGAGGCTCTCGTCAATTCCTTGGAAAACACCGTGACGATGGACGAGGATCTGTCTGAAGACATAGAGGCCCTGCTTACCGAGGAGGATATCATCAGATATTATAACCTTGATTAACAATACGACAATGAGACGAATTATTCTTTTTATCACAGCCGCCGCCATATCCTTTTCCGCGGCAGCCCAGCCGGAGCCGGACAAGTCCGCATGCGATGTCCCCGAACATCCCGGCCCTAAGAACATGGAACAGCTCGAAAGTGCGAAGATAGGCTTTTTCACCTCCCAGATGGAACTTACGCCGGAAGAGGCCGGCAAGTTCTGGCCGGTCTACAACGAGTATCATAAGGCCCTCTGCGAGGCCCGCAAGGCTACGCGGGACAACTACAAGGCTATCAAGGCCATGGCTGACAAAGGCGGGTATTCCGACGTAGAGATGAAACGTCTCCTTATAAAATACACCGAGGAATGCACCAAGGATGACGAGCTTGAGAAACTGTATCTCGACGAGTTCCTCAAAATCCTGCCCGTGGACAAGGTCGCCAGGATGTATATCGCCGAGGAGGAGTTCCGGGCCAAGATGATCAAGATGTGGAAAAAGCCCGGCAAGGACAATGAGCCGCAGGGACCGGAAGGCAGACCAGGCCACGAAAAGCCACAGCAGAGATGATTAAGGCCACAGACATCACCAAGAGCTTCGGTCCCGTACAGGTACTCCGGGGCATTGACTTCAGTGCGGCTGACCGCGAGGTCATATCCATCGTAGGAGCCAGCGGGGCCGGCAAGTCCACCCTGCTTCAGATATTGGGGTCACTATCCAGGCCCGACACGGGGAAGGTGCTCATAGACGGCACCGACATCTTCTCCCTGTCGTCTGACGCCCTGGCCGACTTCCGTAACCGAAAGATCGGCTTCGTCTTTCAGTTCCATCACCTCCTGCCCGAATTTACGGCACTTGAGAATGTCATGATACCGGCACTTATAGCCAGGACTCCGGTCCACGAGGCCAGGAGAAAGGCGGAGGAGCTGCTCGGCACGCTCGGCCTCGGCCACCGGACATCGCACAAGCCGTCCGAACTCTCCGGAGGCGAGCAGCAGAGAGTGGCCATAGCCAGGGCCGTCATCAACCATCCTTCGGTAATCTTCGCGGACGAGCCCTCAGGCAACCTCGACAGCCATACCAAGAAAGACATCCACCAGCTTTTCTTCGACCTGCGCGACAACTTCGGGCAGACGGTCATCATTGTCACCCACGACCGCTCCCTGGCAGCCATGTCGGACCGGATGCTGGAGATGAGGGACGGTCTTTTCTGCAATTAGTCTGTAATTAGGTTTCAGTATTCTTGCATTTGTCTTACGATTTATTTAAATTTGTGGGATATTGACAAAATTTACTAACTAATAATAATCTTTTGATAAAATGAAAACCTACCAGACCGGAAACATCAGAAATGTCGTGCTTCTGGGAAGCTCTAAATCTGGGAAGACCACCTTGTCGGAAGCCATGATGTATGAAGGCAAGGTCATTGACCGCAGAGGAACTGTAGAAGCGAAGAACACCATCAGCGACAACACCGAAATCGAACAGATCAACCAGAGATCCATCTATTCGACTCCTCTTTACACGGAGTTCATGGACAACAAGTTGAATATAATGGATACTCCAGGCGCCGATGATTTTATCGGCGGTGTGATCTCCTCATTCAAAGTCTGCGATTCAGGAATTCTCGTTGTCAACGCACAGCAGGGAGTTGAGGTAGGCACGGAGATCTTCGCAAGATACGCCGACACCTATAAGATGCCCGTAGTGGTGGCAGTCAACCAGCTCGATGCCGAGAAAGCAAGCTGGGAGAATACTATCGACTCACTCAAGGAGGCATTCGGCAACAAGGTCGTCCTCGTGCAGTTCCCCGTAGCCGTCGGAGCCGGATTCAACGGTTTCATCGACGTTCTCACCATGAAGATGTACACTTTCACCGACGATAACGGGACCAGAGTGGAGGCAGACATTCCGGAACAGTTCAAGGCACAGGCCGATGAGGTGCTCTCAGCACTGACCGAAATGGCCGCCGAGAGTGACGAAGCCCTCATGGAGAAATATTTCGACGCAGGCGAGCTATCACGCGAGGAGATAGAGAGAGGACTCAACCTCGGTTTCCTTCAGGGTTCCATCATGCCTACATTCTGCATCTCAGCCAGAAAGGACATCGGAGTCAAGAAGCTCATGGAGTTCATGATCAACGTGGCGCCCTCGCCGGCACAAGACAGCGAGCCCACCAAGGACGGCAAGAGCGTACCATGTAGCGCTGACGGTCCCACATCCATTTTCATCTTCAAGAACGCCCTCGAGCAGCACCTCGGCGATGTGGCCTACTTCAAGGTAATGTCCGGCAAGCTTACTGAGGGCATGGATCTGGTCAACGCCGAGAACGGCAACAAGGAGCGTATCTCACAGATCTTCGCCGTAGCAGGCAAAAAGAGGGAGAAAGTATCCGAGATGGTGGCCGGCGACATCGGCTGCACCGTCAAACTGAAGACAGTCAAGTCCAACCAGACTCTCTGCGCTCCCGGTCAGGAAATCGTCTTCGAACCTATAGTCTATCCTCAGGCCAAATACCGCACCGCCATCAAGGCCGTAGACGAGAAGGACGAGGAGAAGCTCGGAGAGATCCTCAACAAGGCAGCGGCCGAGGATCCCACCTACATCGTACAGTACGCCAAGGAGCTCAAGCAGACTATCCTCAGCGGACAAGGCGAGCAACACATCAACATTCTCAAATGGCAGCTCAACAACATCAACAAGATGGAAGTGGAGTTCATGGCGCCCCGCATCTCATACCGCGAGACCATCACCAAGGTGGCCGCAGCCAACTACCGCCACAAGAAACAGTCCGGTGGCGCAGGTCAGTTCGGTGAGGTTCATCTCCTCCTCGAGCCCTACGTGGAAGGCGCTCCCCAGAACAACCGCTTCAAGGTGGACGGCAAGGAAATGGTCCTCAACATCAAGTCCAAGGAAGAATACACCATGGACTGGGGCGGCAAGCTTGAGTTCTACAACTGTATCGTCGGCGGCGCCATCGACGCACGCTTCATGCCTGCCATCCTCAAGGGTATCATGGAGAAGATGGAGGAAGGTCCTCTGACAGGCTCCTACGCCCGCGACATCCGCGTATATGTGTACGACGGTAAAATGCACCCCGTAGACTCCAACGAGATCTCCTTCAAGCTGGCAGCCCGCAACGCCTTCAAGGAAGCGTTCCGCAACGCCGGCCCGAAGATTATGGAGCCTATCTGCAACATCGAGATCATGGTGCCCGGTGAGTACATGGGTGACGTGATGTCAGACCTTCAGGGTCGCAGGGCCATGATCGAGGGCATGAGCAGCGTCAAGGGCTTTGAGGTACTGAAAGCCAGAGTACCTCTTGCCGAGCTGTACAAATACTCCACTACCCTCAGTTCCCTGACCTCAGGCCGCGCATCCTTCACCATGGAGATGGCCGAGTACCAGCAGGTACCCGCCGATGTGCAGGAGAAGCTGCTGAAAGCCTACCAGGAGGAAGAGAAAGACGAATAACCCTTCGGCACGTCATAACGGGCGAACTGCTTCGTTGTTTTCGGTATCACGGCTCAGTCATTTACGGGAGTAAACTCCTTCGCCATGAACCTCAACGCCTCGCATTTCACCCATTCTGACGCACCTCCGTCTGCTTAGCATCCAAACTGGTTGCTTGCAGACCCGGCCATCAGGAACAAAGCCGCATCGGAACCAACCGGTGCGGCTTTTTGTTTTAGAAGAGGTCGTTCCAGTGCCGCTCCATATCCTTCATGGAGGAGAAACCGGACAAGGACCATACACAGTCATAAGGGACACCGTACCTTACCATAAGCTGCCGGGCAAACATAAGCCTGGCAGCCATTACTTCTTTTCTTTTTGAATGCCGGTACAACAGCATGGATTTTGAGAATATCATACTCATCATATTGTTTATTTTGAAAACTTAAAGTTATATTAAAACACCTTTTACTTTCAAAAAGTAAAGAAACACCATATATTTTTTTACGTTTTTTTACTGCTATCCCAGCCCAAAGGCACTCCTACGGTTGTTTTCAACAACTATTCGTTAGTTTTTAAATTCTTTTTTTGATAATACTTTTGTTTATACTATGACAAATGAGGAAATCAGAAACAGAATAAAAGCCAGGCGCAAGGAGCAGCAGTTATCTCAGGCTGACCTGGCCGAAAAACTGTCTATCTCACAGACCGCCTACTATAAAATCGAGAAAGGCAACACAGGTCTCATCAGCGACCATCTTCCAAAGATAGCCTCTATACTTAAAATCCCAGAAGAAGAGCTCGTACTCGGATATGACACCTCCAAATACTCTGAAGAACTTAAGGAAAAAGAGAAACGGATAGCCGAGCTTGAGTCAATCATAGCCGATAAGGAAAAAATTATAGAGCTGCAGAACGAGCTTCTGAAAAAAATTTAGTTGCTTTGCAGTATGCTTGAGACTTTTGACATAGCCGGTATCATCGAGGCCGGCACGGACGAGGCCGGACGCGGATGCATCGCAGGACCGGTATACGCCGCGGCGGTAATACTCCCTGCGGACTTTAACGACCCAGGGCTCAATGACTCGAAACAACTGTCCCGACGCGAGAGAGAACGCCTGAGAGACATCATCGTAAAAGAAGCCATGTCCTGGTGCGTAGCCTCGGCCAGCCCTGAGGAGATAGACGACGTCAACATCCTCAACGCCTCCATCCTGTCCATGCACAGAGCCCTGGATGGACTTGGCACCACTCCTGAGCACATAATCGTAGACGGTAATCGCTTTAAAGCATACAAAAACATACCTTTTACATGTTTCGTGAAAGGAGACGGAAGATACGCCTCCATAGCGGCCGCATCCATACTGGCAAAGACGTTCAGGGATGATTTCATGAGAGAGGTCGCCACGCAGTACCCTCAATACGGATGGGAAGTCAACTGCGGCTATCCGACAAAGGCGCACCGTGAAGCCGTTATGAGATACGGCATCACTCCCCTGCACCGGAAGTCGTTCAAGATACTTCCGGACCCGGAACTATTTTAACCCTTCCTTGCTTAGAGTAAATTCAAACCTGAGTCCCGAAGGCGAGGCTGAGACAGCCCGTATACTGCCGCCATGCAGATTTACGGCATTCTTGACTATCGACAGGCCCAGACCCGTACCTCCTATCTTGCGGCTGCGGCCCTTGTCCACGCGGTAGAACCTCTCGAAGATACGTGTCATGTGTACATTGTCTATTCCGACTCCGTCATCCTCGACAGATACCCAGTACATACTGTCATCTTCCTTATCCAAAGTCACTTTTACCGTTGTGCCTTTGGAATAGAAAATGGCATTCTCCAGCAGGTTGCGGAAAATCGAATATAGCAGATTACGATTGCCGACAATCTCCTTTCCATCAGGAAAGCTATTGATTATCTGCATAGTGCTTCTATCCAAGGGACCCGCCTTATATTCCTGACCGGAGTCAGTGTCGTATTTCCCGGCCACAGGTGCCATATCCGAGACTGCCTCGGAGACCACATCGGAAAGCGATACCTTTTCTTTCTCTATCTTGTCACTGGCCTCGTCCATACGGGTAATTGTTGACAAGTCTGTCAGCAGGTTGGACAGACGCTGGGACTGCTCGTAGCACTTACGCAGAAACATCTCTTTCTGGGGAGTACTGAGCGCAGGATTATTGATAATTGTCTCAAGATAACCGTTTATACTGCTGACCGGAGTCTTGAGCTCATGACTGATGTTCTGGGTAAGCTGCTTCTTCTGCCGGATATTGTCCTGGGACTCCCTGACCACCATCTCCCTGGCAGCGGAAAGAGTGTCCCTGTCAGTCATACTTCTCCTGTACACCTGAACGAGACGGTTGAGCAGACGGCCCAGCCGATTGTCCGGAAACGGCGGAAAGACCACATCCAAAGGATTACCTTTCTCAGCCATATAGACGAACTCCTCCAGCCTGGCCAGAGTATTTCTCCTATCCAGAAGGTACTTGAACATACACTCAATTATACATCAAAACCGTAACCATAACCCTGACGGGTGACGATGAACTTGCCGTACTCCCCTATCTTCTTGCGAAGACGGGTGATGTTCACGTCTATGGTCCGGTCAAGCACCACCACCTCGTCGCTCCAGACATTGTGCAGTATCTCCTCGCGCGACAGGACTCTGCCGGAATTGCGCAGGAAGAGAATCATAATCTCCATCTCCTTCTTGGTGAGCTGCACCTCTTGCCCGTCGATATAGCACTTGTGCTTGAGAAGATCCAGACGCAGTCCGTTGTAGGTGAGACTGTCCCCGTCCACCTCCGTCTGGGAGGAGACATGCTGCGCCTGCACATGAGGCTGCTGGGCACAGCGGCGGAGCACGCTCTTTACCCTTGCCACTACCTCCCGTACGGAAAATGGCTTGGAGATATAGTCATCCGCTCCTAGGGTCAAGCCGGCTATCTTGTTGTCCTCGGTATCTTTGGCCGTACAGAAAATAATCGGAATCGAAGCCGTGGCCGGATCCTTTTTCAGAAGCTGAGCCATCTTGAAACCGCTCATACCGCCCATCATGATGTCAAGCAATATCAGCGAATAACTCTTCAAGTCCATCTTGAGCGCCTGTTCGGCACTATAGGCAACATCGGCCTCATAGCCCTCTATCTCGAGATTGAACTGCAGTATCTCACAGATAGACTCCTCATCGTCTACTATAAGTATCTTTTGCATACGCAAATATAATATTTTTCCCTATGCCTCCTTGCCTTTCACAGTAGAAAGATAAGTATAGGCGCGGATAAGATGCTTGAGGTCATCAGCCATCTGTTGTGTCTCCTGAAGAATGGTCTGATAGAGAATATATATGTTAAAGTTGGATGTATCTGATTCAGAATTGAAACGGTCCACATTGTTCTTGCGTAGAACAGCCACCTGCTTCTTGTATGCGGAAATCTCCTTAATAATCGCCTTTGACTTGGCATCATCAGCGCCGGTTCCCACATACTCAGAGGTTCTTCTCAACAGTACCAGGAAAGCCTCGCTTGCAGGAGCGAACTCCTCGATACAGTCCTTGGGAAGCGGATTGAAATTGTTCTCCAAATGTTCCTTGCAGGGTTCCGATATGCGTTTGAGGCTGTACAACAGCTGCGACAGGTGATTGGATTCCAGATGGAACCAGGTACCGGCCTGCATCGACACGGCGGGATCCGTACGCTTCAACGCCAGTATCTCTTTCCTCCTTACAGACTTGTATCCCTCAATCTCCCCGTGCAGGGTATTGTAATTGCGCCGCAAGCACTTGAGGTTCTCATTCTCAAAGCAGTCAACAAACGTAGTGTAGTAATTGGAGACATAGTCCAACTCCTTAACCGTATTGTCCTTGATCTGTCCCTTGAGCAGAGCCCATACCTGCTCAGGACTGTCGGCAGACATCATCTGCTCGAATACCGTCTTGTTCTTCTCTTTCTCATGGGCCTTCCTATTGAAACGGATATTGCTGCGGATAATGATAAACAGCGCCACGAGACTGAGGAGTATCATGGCTATAAAACCTCCGTAATGCATTATCAGTGCCATCACGAAACATACCGCAAAGGCTATCACTGCTGTCAGCAGCCAGCCGCCCATCACGGACATCATGCCGGTCACCCTGCCGACAGCGCTCTCGCGGTCCCAGGCACGGTCCATCAGGGAAGTACCCATAGCCACAGTGAATGTAACGAATGTTGTAGAGAGGGGCAGCTTGAGTGATGTTCCGAGGGCAATCAGGAGAGAGGATACCACCAGGTTGACGGCGGCCCTCATCTGGTCAAATGCCGCACCTTTGACAAGAATGGCCTCATCCTTGTTGAACCGGCTGTCAATCCAGTTGCGCATCCTTACAGGCGTCACCTTCTCCAACCATGTGGCGAAAGAGTTGGCAATCTGCACCAGACGGCGTCCGGTGGCGGAAGTACCGAAAGAAGCCTCGGACTCGTTCTGGTTGGTCAGATTGACCTCGGTGTTGATCACGTTACGCGCTTTCTTGGATGTCGCAAGGGCAAATACCATGGTCGCTCCGGAAAGCACCAGGAATATCATGGGCGTATGCGCCGGCTCAAGCAGACTGCCCATCAGGTAATTGTCTGCCCCGACAGCCACTCCGTTGGCCGCATAGTCCTGATAAGCGGAATATCCCGCAAGAGGCACGCCGACAAAATTAACCAGGTCATTGCCTGCAAATGCCATTGCCAGCGAGAGAGTTCCCATCAGCACAATAACCTTCAGAATATTGACCTTGCACCAATATAGTATCTGCATGATGATACTGCTGCCCACGAAAAGGCAAAGCACCAGCATGCCTGTATGCTCCTTGATCCACGCATTGGCGTCAGCAGTCATAAACGACGAGTCCTTAAGGCCCTTTATAAGCAGGAAGTACACGATAGCTGTTGTCGCTATACCACCGAAGACACCGGCAAGATATTTAAGCCTGGGCTTATAGTTGAAAGTAAAGATAGTTCTGACTATCCACTGAATGACCATACCGAAGACAAACGCAATAGCTATTGAAAGGAATATGCCGAGAATCACTGACAGGGCCTTGTCCGTGTTGATCATCTGCGCGAATGTCAGGGCACCGTCGGTCTGGATATTCTTGATCATGGCAAGAGCCACCGTACCTCCGAGCAGTTCGAATACAAGTGACACCGTAGTGGACGTAGGCAGACCTCTCGAGTTGAATGCGTCCAGAAGTATCACGTCGGTCACCATTACCGCCAGCATAATCGTTATCAGCTCAGCAAAACTGAAATACTGGGGTTGGAATATTCCATGGCGGGCAATGTCCATCATACCGTTGGACAAGGAGGCTCCGAGGAAGACTCCGATGGAGGCGATGATAATGAGGTTGCGGAACTTAGCGGTCTTGGAACCGACCGCGGAGTTGAGAAAATTAACTGCGTCGTTGCTCACGCCGACTATGATGTCCGAAATGGCGAGGCAAAAAAGGAAAACGATGATTCCTATATATAAAAACTCCATAACGTGTGAAAATTTCAGTTGCAAAAGTATGGCTGCCATGTTACAAAAGTATTACAGAATTGTAACAAGAATATGAAATGCGTATGGATTACACCATTTTACGAGAGAAGCGCCATGAATAACCGCTATGAATCACAAGCACTACCGACGCGCCCGCTCCACGTGTATTCAAACGCCGTGGGACCGGGAATCACAACTGCCGTCAATCACGTTGCGACAGTAATGGTTCTGTTGTGCCGCATTACGTCAGCTCTTTGCAGGCTCATTAACAGGGGCTCCTGCCAGAGAATCCCTACCCTGCAGCAAAGTGCACTTCCTCATGTCGTCCGCAGGTTCTTTCCACAACGGCACTGAATCGCGAGAATTGCTGCCGTTGCGAATCGTGGTCGACGTACGTATTACGTATCACAAGGAGCGACTCTTGTCGAAACTGATTGACTTTACGGTTTGTGGGTTCGGAAGAGTTCGGGAAAGCGTTTTTTGACGAAAGGATTCATTTACAGTGATTTGCAAAACATAAAGGTGCCATGTACGACTTTCAAAACGGAACAGGGCACCTTTTGACTTATTTAAGTTATTGATAATCAAGATAAAATCACTTACAAGGTTTTCCTCTGATGAGAAAGCGGGTCAGTAGATTTTTAGTGTGGATTCTTTTACGATAAACAGGGTTGTGTTTCCCACACTTATCCGTCTAGCCATGACTTCCAAGAACACCACTTTTCGTCCGTCGAGCCCGGGACTTTCTGAACAACCGCAATCAGGAACACATTTATATTCTGCACTACCACTTCAAAAATCCGCCGACACCCTTGACGCCCGCTCACCGGGGATGTGCGGAAGATGAATCGGATTGCCTAACCGGGTTGCCTGAAAGCCCGGTAAAACAGCACTTCTTCCCACTACGTCACCGAATCGTTTTGAGTGGATGGGAATTGCACGCCATTTTTCAAGTGTATGGATGTCAGTGCATTACAAAACGCCTTGCATTTTTCAGTTTCTCAGAATGACGTCTCTTTGGAAAGGGTCCGATGAGAATCGCAAGGCGTTTTCCAAATTATTGAGAATAAGCATTTTACAAGTCCCAATGTATTCAATGAGCAACTTCCTCGATTGCGCCAGTTCTGGAAATTGCGATGCAGAACGGCCGAAATGGCCGGTATCGTCTGCATAGTCTGAACGGCCGAGATGACCGGCATGATCGAGACAGCCGAAATAGACTGATTGTCCAACATCAATAGTACTGACAGCCGCAGCCGCCCTGCTCTGCGCGTCCTCATGCGGCCCGAAAAGCAACAGCAGTACCTCACAGCGCAGTCTCGAAGGGCTCATCTCGGTAAAATACGAAGACCTGAAGCAGGAAGAGGACATACTCATATCCGAGTGGGTAGGCGAACCGGAGTTCATCGCTTTGGACAGCAGGCCCAAGGCCGTCACCAACGGCATGACACAGACTATATCGGACAATTACATAGGTATCTACGGCAAGGGCACCGAGACCGTATTCAAGCTCTTCGACAGGGCCTCCGGGAGCTATCTGCGTGACATAGGAGGCATCGGACGCGGACCGGGCGAGTACCTTAGCATATCCTCGGCACAGATAGACGAGGCCGGCGGCAAAGTCTGGATAAGCACCTTAGAGACAAACAAGATATACTGCTACGATATCGGTACAGGCCGGCTCATAGCGGACATCAAACTGCCGTACAAGGCCGAGAACAATAACAACAACGGCTACAACTTCGTGGTGGACAGCCTGTCGGAGACCATAACCGTCGCTCCTCTCCCATTCAAGGACAAATGTCCCTCCTCCGCATGGTGCCAGGACTTTGAGGGCAACATCATCTGGGAGATTCCCGAGGCATATACCTTAGAGGAGAATGTGCTGCTGACCATGCAGACATACAACAATATTCCCGACACTATGGATCTGTGCTTCAACTCCAACAACACCATTCAGGACACTATCTACGTAGTGGAGGACAGGGAGCTCCGTCCCCTGCTGGCCGTACAGTTCGAGGGCGTTACGGAGCCTGGCCACATAGACTTCAGCGAAGACAAGATATTCCGTCAACCGGTTCTCCTTCCCGACTATGCCGTAATCAAGTTATCCAAAATAGCCGGCATGACGAGCAAAGGTCCGGAGTATATCCTTGATTATGAGTACCTGTCCAGCGTAGTCATGGACCGCAGTACGGGAAAGGTCGGGCTGCACAACATTGTGGACGACATAATGGAGTGGAGCGACAACGATTTCACATTCTCCAACGGTTATCTCGTAAGAAGCTTTGATGCCATGACATTCAAGGAAGCCGGGAGCAAGGCCCTGACAGACGGCACTCTGAGCGACACCGCCCGCGAGCGGATAACCGCCATACTGTCAGGACTCTCAGACAACAGCAACAATATCCTGATGATAGCCCCCTCAAGTAGCCGTTTTCCCGTACGGTGCCGCACGACATCAGGGATTTTTGCGTAAATTCGCACCATGACCAACAGACAATAAAGAAATATGGAAAGAAAAATCGCACTCATCACCGGTGCCACGAGCGGTATCGGAAAGGCCTGCGCCAGGAAATTCGCCGCAGGCGGATATGACATTATCATCAACTGCCGCAAACCTGAAAAGGGAGAGGCCCTGAAGGCCGAGCTGGCCCGGACCGGGGCCGACGCACTCGTGCTGCCGTTCGACGTACGTCACCGCGAGGAAATCATAACGGCCCTCAACTCTCTGGAAGGCAAATGGAAGAACATAGACGTGCTCATCAACAACGCCGGACTGGTATTCGGAGTGGACAAGGAACATGAGGGCAATCTCGACGAATGGGACATCATGCTCGACACCAACATCCGCGGCCTTCTCTCGATGACCCGTCTCGTAGTGCCCGGCATGGTGGAGCGCGGACGCGGCCACATCATCAACCTCGGCTCCATAGCCGGTGACGCGGCGTATCCCGGAGGCAGCGTGTACTGCGCTACCAAGGCCGCTGTCAAGGCCCTGTCCGACGGCCTGCGCATCGACCTCGTGGACACTCCTCTGAGAGTCACCAACATCAAGCCCGGCCTCGTGGAGACCAACTTCTCTGTAGTACGTTTCCGAGGCGATAAGGCCAAGGCCGACAATGTATATAAAGGCATACACCCTCTGACCGGAGCCGACATCGCTGAAGTCGCATGGTTCGCCGCCAGCGCACCCGAGTACATGCAGATTGCAGAGGTACTCGTCATGCCCACCAACCAGGCTACCGGCACCATCACCTACAAGAAACCCTGACAAAACGGCACTCCGCAAAATCGCAACAAGCTAATTGTCAAGCTACTACATTTTACATAGGTGCCACGTCGGCTTTCCAAAACTGAACGCGGCACCTCTTAAAATTAAAATCAGCTCATTTACAGATAGTTACAAATCCAGAGCTTGCCCGATACGATGAAGTATAAAATATCCTTTATCTGCGCTGTCTGCCGCCCGTCCTATCCGGATGCGGCAGCCGGCAGAACGCTGCAACCACCGCCTTAGAGAACGGCAGTCTGTCAGACGCGGCCAAGGACAAGCTCCGCACCATCCTCTCCGACTTGTCCGACGATGACAACAACATCCTGGTCCTGTACAAAATCAAGTAACCTATATTCACCATGAAACACTCATACGCATACATACTGCTCCTTGGCCTCGCGGTGCTCCTGCCGTCCCTGACCTCCTGCGGCCAGAAACCGGTGACAGACGGCGGCCTTATCTCAGTACAGTACGAGAAGCTGCCCCAGGGAGAAGACCTGCTGCCTGCAATAGTCCTGGACCGCCGGACCGGGAAGGTCTCACGCCGCACAGTCATTGACGATATCCTGACGATGGACGAGACTAGTCCCTCTTTCAAATGCGGATACCTCGCAGAGTCCTACAGTCCGGAATATTTCATAGAGATATCCGCAAAAGCCCTGGAGGAAGGCAATCTCAGCAACGCCGCCCGCAAACGCATCTCCACCATCTTAGAGAACCTCAGCGAGGAGGACAATAACGTAATCCTATTAGCCCCGATCAAATAACCATTCCATGGTAAAAAAGAAAAAGCCGGCCTCAACGAGAACCGGCCTAATGCTGCCATGCAGACGCCTCCTGCTAGAAATAGTATCTGAAGCCGATGGAGGCTCCAAGATTAATGCCGAAATTAAAGTTATTGACTGCCATTTTTACGGTCTCATTGCCTGAGGTCTGCTTATACGACATCAACGAATATGTAAGATCTCCGGCCCTGAACGAGATACCGAAGTTCTGGACTGGCCGGTACTCGAAAGAAAGCAAAGACAGCGATACATAAAAATTCGTAACTCCATACAATTTTTCCTTGCTGGTATCATCTATGTAATTCTGAGCCCCGAAACCTATGCCCAGGTCCAGCCCCGGAGTATAGAAGAACTTGTTCTCCACTATAGGCAGGTAATAGTTCACACCAGGATTTATGACAAACAGACTGGTATTCGTACTAGACTTATCGTCATCCGGTTCTTTTGTAAATGAGTAACCGAGACCCAGATGCAGCTCCAGATTATCGATTATAAAATAACCGAACTGGGGAGTGATGCTCATCTGAAAACCGCCAGGGCTTTTAACTGTAGTATTCCCGGCAGTGAGCTTGCTGCTTGAACCGTTCATGCCTATACTTCCGGAGATATACATATCTCCTTGATTCTGAGCGCTCAATGCTGTCACACCCAAAAAGCACAAAAGCGTGCACACGATAGCAATTCTTTTCATATCTGTATTTATTTGGTTGATAAAAGTTTCTTGACTATGGTGGAGATGAGGCGGCCGTCTGCCTGACCTGCAAGCTTCTTGGTGGCAACGCCCATCACCTTGCCCATGTCGGCCATTGAGGATGCGCCGACCTCGGCCATGATAGCCTTTACGGCGTCCTCTACCTGAGCCTCCGAGAGAGCTGCGGGCAGATATTTCTCCATAACCGCAGCCTCTGCCAGTTCATTGTCAGCAAGGTCCTGACGAGCCTGCTGAGAATAGATCTCCGCACTCTCCTTGCGCTGCTTCACTAATTTCTGCACTATCTTGACCACCTCGGCATCCTCGAGGCTGTCCTTAGCACCTCCTTCGGAGGTCTTGGCCAGAAGAATCGCGGCCTTGACCGCACGTGTGGCTGCGAGAGCCACCTTGTCCTTGGCGACCATGGCCGCCTTGATGTCGGACTGTATCTGCTGTTCGAGTGACATATTTTCAGTTTTTAAATTTTCCCAGAATTTTAAAATCATTTATCCTCCTTGAAAGTGCTCTGCAGGAAGAGCTCGTCCATCTGCACCTGGTCGATGCGCGAAGGAGCGTCGAGCATCATGTCGCGTCCCTGATTGTTCTTGGGGAATGCGATGAAGTCCCTGATGCTCTCCTGTCCGCCGAAGAGGGCGCAGAACCGGTCGAAACCGAATGCGATACCTCCGTGGGGGGGTGCGCCATACTTGAAGGCGTTGATCAGGAAGCCGAAGCGGTAATCCGCGTCCTCACGGCTGAAACCGAGGACCTCGAACATACGCTCCTGCACTTTGGAATCGTGGATACGGATGGAGCCGCCGCCCACCTCGGTGCCGTTGAGCACGAAGTCGTAGGCATTGGCGCAGACGCGCTCCAGATCCTCCTTGCGGTCGCTGTAGAACCATTCCATATGCTCGGGTTTGGGAGCGGTGAAAGGATGGTGCATGGCATAGAAACGGGAGGTCTCCTCGTCCCACTCCAGCAGGGGGAAGTCCACCACCCACAGGGGGGCGAACACCTTCGGGTCGCGCAGGCCCAGACGGTTACCCATCTCGATACGCAAAGAGCCGAGAGCCGTGCGCATCTTACCCTTGGCTCCGGCGAGAATGAGTATCAGGTCTCCTTTCTGAGCCTCCACTGCACCGGCCATAGCGGCGAGGACATCGGGACTGAGGAACTTGTCGGCCGATGACTTGAAAGTACCGTCCTCATTGCACTTGATATAGACCAGACCTTTCGCGCCTATCTGGGGACGCTTTACCCACTCGGTCAGCTCATCGGTCTGCTTGCGGGAGTAGCCGGCGCATCCGGGCACTGCTATACCGCCCACATACTCTGCCGAATCGAAGACAGGGAAACCGTGGCCCTGTGCCAGAGAGGTGATCTCGTGCAGCTTCATGCCGAAGCGGATATCCGGCTTGTCGGAACCGTAGGAGTCCATGGCCTCGGAATAGGGCATCCGGTAGAAAGGCTCCGTAAAATCCCTGCCGAGTACATTGTGGAAGAGAGTCTTGATCATGCCCTCGAAAGTTTCCAGCACATCGTCGCGCTCCACGAATGACATCTCGCAGTCTATCTGGGTAAATTCCGGCTGGCGGTCGGCTCTCAGGTCCTCATCACGGAAGCAACGGACAATCTGGAAATAACGGTCGTAGCCGGCCACCATGAGCAGCTGCTTCTGCTGCTGAGGACTCTGGGGCAGGGCGTAGAACTGACCCGGGTTCATACGCGAAGGCACCACGAAATCCCTGGCGCCCTCAGGTGTGGACTTGATCAGATAAGGGGTCTCGACCTCCATGAATCCCTGGCCATCGAGGTAGTTGCGTATCTCGTGGGCCATGCGGTGACGCAGCATAAGATTCTTCTTCAAAGGGTTGCGGCGCAGGTCAAGATAGCGGTACTTCATCCGCAGGTCATCCCCGCCGTCTGATTCGTCCTCAATAGTGAACGGAGGAGTAGCAGCCGCATTGAGTACGTTGAGAGACTCCAGACGCACCTCCACGTCACCCGTATCCATCCTGGCATTCTTGCTCTGACGCTCCTGGACAGTTCCCGTAATCTGTATTACATATTCGCGGCCCAGCTTCTCCACCTGCTCGTTCAGTTCCCTGGAGACCGACTCGTCTATTATGATCTGTGTGATACCGTAACGGTCCCTCAGGTCGATGAAGCTCATGCCTCCCATCTTCCTTACTCTCTGGACCCAGCCGGCCAAAGTCACCCTCTGGCCCGCATTCTCAAGGCGAAGCTCGCCGCATGTGTGTGTCCTGTACATAACTTGTCGATTATTTACGGATGCAAAGTTAGAAAAAATAACCTCATTGAGCCCGCCCGACGGCTAAAAGTCCACACCGAACTTGAATCCGAGCATCAGCCAGCGGTTATCACTGTTGGAAAGAAATACGTATTTGAGGTCAATACCCGTATGGAACCACTTCAAGGGACGGTAGAGCAGGGTCGTACTGACACCGAAGACGGCCCTGGTAGACTCCCGGACACGGTTGGTGGTGCCGTAACCCACGCCCGTCTCGATTGTGGGGCAGATGGTGAGTTTCCCGGTCTTCTTGCCGAACAGAAGGGAAAGATAGGCCGTACCCATCGCCATGCCCCTCATTCGGGAGTCAGTATACAGCGTGCCCTTGGTCACGATACCGCCAAGGTTGATGCCCGCCTCCAGATTGTTGTTCAGGAAAGTGTACCCGAAACCCACAGCCTCATAGCCGTAAGTCTCAGGCCCGCTGCTGAATACCGGAAAAGCCAAATTGATATTTACCGTGAAATCGCCCCGCGTCCTCTCTTTCTCTGGCACCGGCGCTTTTTTCTGATCAGCCAAAGCCGTAAAAGAGAGCAACGGCAATATAAAAAACACAGCGGCCACACGAAGTACCATGCTGAATTCGTCAAAAGGTACCACTCTACTTGAAATCTCAATCATATAGCAACTTATCAGAATCCATCATTACTCCAGTTCTATAGGGCAACTGCGGGTTATCATCTGAATTATGCCGCTATACGTATCGTACATGTAGCGCACACCCGAGCATTCCTCCGAAAGCGCATCTCCAGGGAACCATTCTATCACTCCCATGGCCGTCTCCGTATACTCCTCCTTATCACCGGACATCTTCCGGACCTTTCGGATATTGTCCCCGACACATATACCATTTACAGAAAAATCATCGGAGAACAGCATATACTGCTTCAGGGTAAATGTTCCATCCTCCTCCTTGACCATCTTGAAGAAATCATCTCCGGGGTACAATGCAGTAAACACTTCCACCCCCTCCTCTTGAAAGAACATATCAGGCTTGCCCAATATCTCCACAAGATCCTCCAGAGCATAACTTCCAGAAATCATCATCACGTCCACAGACTCCTTTTTCTGTCCGTAAGCGGACGTCGAGGCAAAAAATAGCATCAATACCGGCAACCATGCCGATACTGACGTTGTCTTATAAAATCTTCTTTTCATAAGTGTATTTGGTTTTATTCCGCCAAGATAGCAAATAATCCAGAATCAGAGCATTTCTGCAAAGAAAGTTACAGATGAATTGTAAACAGCGTTGTGGTATTGTCCTCATTGAAGCGCGACCAGTAGAGAACATTGTCCTCGACATAATCGGGGATTATTCTGTATTCCTGACCGTCAAACCTGAGGATGAAGCCCTCGTCCACCCCGCTCTCATACTCCGCGAGGCCATAGCGATAGTGCGAGACTCTCTTTTCGGTCGTAATGTCGTAAATATCGTAGAACCAGCACAGGCCTTTCTGATACAGGATCTGGACCAGATAATACTTTCCACATATACATTCATACCCAATTTGGAATTTATTGGCTTTTCCAGTGCCCTGTACAGCGAGGAGAACGGCACCGGCCGTTTCCCATGCCGCTGGGTGGACGGTGAGTGTGAGATACTTGAAAGACCGGACACCTCTTCATACGGGACTCCTACCGCACCTTACGGGACTCTGGCCAGGGACTGCTCCGCAGACGGTTCCGTCATCTACGGTACGGAATGGACTGTCAGTTCCTATGCCCTGTGTTTCTGGAGGGACGGAAAGATGTTCTATCCCGGTGGAGACTATGCCGTGAAAAACGGATATTACGCGGACAGGATATATAAAACAGCGGAGTACGGTGCGTTGAGTGTAAACGGCAAGTGGTTGGCTGCCAACTACGGAAAAACTACTGGAGAGACGAACCCGGTAATCATCAACACAGAGACCTACGAGGTAAGTATCTTAGATAACATCTCTTCCGACATGGTCGGACTGACATGCAGCAATGACGGCCTCCTGTTCACCGCCCCTCCGGCCATGGGATGCACCACCGGCCATGTCATCGACCCGGAAGCCGGCACATCCGTGATGACTGAAGAATGGTTCAAGTCCGAATACGGCCTCAACCTCTCCTCAGGCAGAATGATCTACAAGGTTTCGGACGACATGACCCGGTATTTCGGCACCCTGGCCAGTTACGGCACCGGCGGCCTGTTCTCCGTCACATACTGGTACCTGAACCTTGCTCCCGAAAAATAATAATACGTTAACACAACTCTGACAACAATCCGGTGCATCCCTGCCACAAGACAGAAGATGCACCGGATTCCTTATTTTGCGGCAAGCTGTCTATTCTACAACCAATCCTTCAACAGGAGAACATCCGTCTTCTGAGAACACCATAGGCTCACTTAAATAGACCTCTCCATAATTGCCCTCATCATCCCTGGCGACACCCACCAGCGTATAGGAGTAACCATAGAACGGATACAGCCAGCCTTCTGTAACGAAAGGCCCCAGATCGTTGTAATAGTTTTCAAGCATGGTTATGAGGTCATCCTCATGAAGACCCTGTACATTCTCGGTAAATTCCAAAATGTATGAGAACGAAGCCGGCTCTCCTCCGAGCTCCACATCCATCCATACTACCGGTCTACTGTCGCCCTCCGGATTCCTGAATACATCAGGATATTTCTCAAATGCCTGTCCCAAATCATAGTACTCACTGGCAAACTGCGGCTTGCATGTAACATCAGAAACAACCGGAGTTGGAGTCGTAAACCTCAGGACGGTGGGCTCTGTCGTCACTTTCCCCGCCTCGTAGCCGAAAGCGACCAATATATAGTCCTCTCCACGGTGCAGACCTTTCATAGGTATTATGGCATCATTCCTTCCGCTGTAAAGATTATCGCTGTCCGCATACAATATGGCATTTGCCAGTTCCTCGCCTTCCAGACCGTCGTACTCCTCTCCGTCTTCATCGAACATAACCAGATAAAGGTCATTTGTCGTGGTCTTGACGGTCAATGTCGCGGTACGGGACGTTACAGCAGACAGTTCCATCTTAATCTTGTTACCCGAATCCTCTATGTCACTGGTACGGAACTCTTCAATAACCATTTTTCCGTTCATGTTGCCACGGTCATCTATAGTGTAGGCATATACCACACCGGGAGCATCGGCAAGACCAAGCTCATCTTCTACAGACTGCTCTCCCTTAAAGGCCATCCACTCCACGATTGCCTCCCAGGTATCGGGATTTTCGGGGTGACTCCAGTACATAAATATCTGATCCTCCTTTTTGCGCAAAATATCAGCTTTCAGTTCCTCTATTTCAGGTATCTCGTCCCGATACAGCAGGATTCCGGCAAAATACAGCTGGTTGTCATCCGAAGGACTAATCTTAAAAGAACCCTGATTCCCAGTTATG